>JAICUO010000972.1 GCA_025935815.1 Streptosporangiaceae bacterium | reverse complement strand
GCATGGGCTCGCGGATGCCGAGCAGCGCGGCGATCTCGTGCGCGGGCAGCCGCTTGCTGTTGAGCCGGTGCGCGTAGCTTCGCCCGATCGCCTGGAAGGCCAGCGAGTGCGCCGTCGCGCACGTGACGTTCGCAGGGAACGAACCGCGTGCCTCATTCGCGATGGCCTTGTTATACGCGACGTACAGCCCCATGCGGCCCGTCATCGCGGCTGACGCCATCCGCAGCGTGGAGGTCTTCCCGGTGCCCGCGCCGGCCTCGATGACCAGGTTCTGCCCGGACACGCAGGCATCGATGATCGCCTGCTGCTCGCTCGTCGGCCGGCGCTCTCCGGCAGCGGGCACCGGAGCAGGCTGCGCGGCGGTCGCTGCCACCGGTGCGGTCGGCCGGACGCTGGGGTCGTCACGCTGGGGCTGCGGTCGGCCCTGGAGGGCGGCAGTCGCCGCCTCGATCGTCGCGGTTAGCGTCGGGTGGTCCTGCTGGAGGTACACGCCGACCTGGTCATCGACCCGGAAGCTGAGCGGCCTGCGCTTCCCGGCGACCGTGATCTCGGTGACGGGCCGCTGACCGGTGGCGTCCTCGCGGACCACGGTGACCTCATACTGGTCCAGCACGCGGGACATTAGGCCGCGCTCGGCCTGGATCGTGTCCCCCGGCTCGACCAGGCCGGCGGGCAGGTAGGCGACGGGAACGCCGAGCGACTCATACCGGTCGAGTCCTTGCCAGCGTTCCCGGTCCCGGTCGCTGAGGCCCGCGTACGGGTCAATTCCCCGCATGCACGCCAGGGCGGGGTGGACGATCTCGTAGCTCCCGTCGTCCCATCGCACCACTTGCAGCAGGCCGCCCCCGTGATCCCTGTCCGCGGACCCGATGCACCCGGCCGCGGTACCCGGGCGCCATCCGCTCCCGTCATCGCCCACCCCGGACAGCTAGCCGGGTGCCATCGGGGTACAGGGGCCGCTCCGGGCGCAGCGCGCCGCCCCACCTCTGGAGAGCGGCAACCCGCCACGACCCTCCCGGCGGCTGCTGGCCGCCAGGCTCCTGCGGGTTCGCGACTGCCGGTGCCGCCGGTCCGGCGGCATCAGGGCCCGGTACGGCCGTAGCGGGCTGCTCTGCGGAGGCGCGGGCCGGGGCTGCGGCTGCCGGTGTCGCCACGGGCTGGCTGGCAGGAAGGGGAGCCTCAGGCGGAATGCGGTCCTGCTCTATGGCCGCCTTGCCTGACGAGAAGCCAATGGGAATGATCTGGAAGCGGTCCCCCATGGCATCCGCGATTTGGCGCAGAGATGGCCCGGACGACTGCCCGTCTAGTCCTGGTGAAGCAACGGCATGTGCGCTGGCAGGTACCGGGGTCACCTGGGCGGCGGGCGCCGCCCATCCGTCTTCTCGTGCGTCCTCGTCCTGCTCGTCTGGCTCGGCATTCTCCGTTTCCTGCTGGCCGACGCTGGCTTCCGCAGCCCCGGGTTGCTGGTCGGATGCGGAGGCGGCGGCCTCGGCCTGAGCCTCCTGCGCGGTTTGCGCGTCAGTGACCGGGGTCTCGTGTGCCTCGGGCTCGGCCATCGGGACGACGCGCTGGCCGCCCAGTTCAGCGGCTAGCCGGTCGGCTTCGGAGCGGGCGTTGGTGAGTTCGGCGGCCTTGGAGAACGGGGTGCCGAGGGCGGCGCGGGCGCGCTCGATCTCGGCCTGGGCGTGGGTGATGTCCTCGCGCTCGGCGCCGGCTTCGGCGTCCAGCGAGGCGAGCAGGTTCTCCAGCTTGTAGATGATCCCGATCGGCGCCTTATCGGCGCCGGCGTCGGCGGAGTTGATCGACGCCGGCAAGCCCGGGATATCGGGGAACCGGAAGTCGACCCAGCCGCTGGAGTCACCGTGGCAGTAGGCAGCGGCGTGG
>JAICUO010000666.1 GCA_025935815.1 Streptosporangiaceae bacterium | reverse complement strand
GGCGCGCGGGCCGGGTTTCCCCCCCCCGCCCCGCCCCCGCTTTTTAACAAACTTCTTTTTGTTGCCGGGGGGGTTTTTTCTTTGTTGTTTTTCGGGGGGGGGGCCGGGGGGTCCCCCCCGGCCCCCCCGGCACGGCTAAACGGCTAAACGTGCGGGGTCACGCCCCGGGCGGCTGGAGCCACAAGGCGGCCCGGGCCCAGTTGTTCTTGCCGGTGTACTCGAAGAACTGGGCGCGGTCATTGCAGATGCCGGGCGCGTTCGGGTACTTGCCGCACGCCAGCTGGGGGGCGCCGAGGGCCTGCGGGCCCTTGAAGGCCTTGAGGCCCGCCAGGATCGTCGCCGGGCTCAGGTTGTCATAGCCGACCTGGTTCATGATCTTGGCGATGGTCAGCGTCTGGCCGAAGTCGACGATGTTCCACGGGTCGGGCGAGTCGGCCGGCGTGCTGTACTTCTTCGCCACCGCCTCGTAGGCCGGCATGCCCGGGTCGGACGGGTCGCCGAACAGCGAGCTGGCGATGGAGTACGTCCACTTCGGGAAGTCACCGCCGAGGCCCGCCGCCACCTGGCCGTTGAGGCACAGCGGGGCGGAGACGATCTTCTTGATGTCGGTGATGCCGAGCTGGACGAGCGCCTTGGCGATGTTCACGCAGGTGGGGGCGGAGACGAACGGGACCACCATGTCGGCCGTCGTCGCGCCCGCGGCGGTGAGCACGCCGGTCAGGTCGGTCTGGGTCGCCGCGTAGGGAGCCATCTTGACCGTCACGCCGGCCGCCTTCAGGCCCGCCTGCACGGCCTGCGCGCCCGGAACGGTGGACGGGTCGTTGGGGTAGACGACCGCGGCGGTCTTGGCGTGCAGCACGTCCTTGGCGTAGGTGCCCATCGGGCCGAGCACGTGGGTGCCGTCACCGAACAGCACCGCGGTGTTCTGCTGGGCGCCGTCGATCGGCAGCGCGGCGACGCCGCTGACGACCGGCAGCTTGCCGCCGAGGGTGGCGAAGAAGGACTGGTCGCCGATCACGACGCCGCCCATCGAGACCACGTGGATGTTCTTGTTGGCGAGGAACTTCTGGGCGCAGCCGGTGCCCTCTTCCTCGGCGGAGGCGATGAAGCAGGTGACGAGCTGGAGGGGGTGGCCGCCGATCCCGCCGAGCTCGGTGTTGATGTACTTGACCGCCATCTGCGAGCCGGTGGTGGCGTCGGCGCCGATCACCTGCTGGCCGCCCTGCTGGTTGACGAAGCCGATCAGCACCGGAGGCAGCGAGTTGTTGGCCGGGCCGGCCTTGCCGCCCACGTAGCTGAGGTAGTCCGTGACCGCGGCCGGCCCGAGGCCGCCCTGGCTGGATGACGACGGGGACGCCGACCCGGTGCTGGCCGGCGTCGTCGCGGCGCCGCTGGTGGCCGGCGGGGCGGTCGATGAGGTGCTACTGCTGCTGCAGCCGGCCGCGGCGAGCGCGGCGACCGCTAGGACGGAGATGCCAAGAAAGGCTGATCTCCGTCCCTTCCCGTATCTAGACACTCTTGATCTTCCTCCTCGATGAGTTAACAGACCGCTATCATCTCGCGCGCGGTGCCCGATAAATCCGGGACTTTCCCCCTCCCACACGGCCACTTCCGCCGATAGCCGGCGATTAGGCCTCGGCCTTGGCACCCCATAGCTCCCTGGAGGCGATCCGCGCTCCCTCGGCGAGCGAGGAGAGCTTGGCCCACTGGATCTCCTCGTGGACCCGCTTGACGAAGGCGCCCTGCGCGAATCCGCAGTCGGTGCCGCCCATCACGGCGTCGCGGCCGACCACGTTCGCCAGCCGGACGAGGCGCTGGGCGACCAGCTCGGGGTGCTCCACCACGTTGGTGTGGTGGGTGACGACACCGGGGACGAGGACCTTCCCCTCGGGCAGCGGGACGTCCTCCCAGATCCGCCACTCATGCTCGTGGCGCGGGTTGGCCTGCTCCATGAGGTAGTACTTCGCGTTCACCTTCAAGACCAGGTCGATGCTGTCGCGCAGCGGCGGGTCATAGGCGTGCGGCCCGTGCCAGCTGCCGAAGCAGATGTGATAGCGGATCCGGTCTTCCGGCAGGCCGCGCAGCGCGTGGTTGAGCGCGTCGACCCGCAGCCCGGCCCAGGCGCGGTAGTCCTCCCACGAGCCGCCGGCCGACAGGATCGAGTCCGCCTCGTGCATGAGCACCGCGTCGTCGACCTGCAGCAGGAAGCCGGCCTCGATGATGCCCTTGTACTCCTCGTGCATCACGTCGGCGAGGGCGAAGACGAACTCCTCGTCCGTCTTGTAGTACTCGTTCCTCAGCCAGTAGGCGCTGGCCGGCGCGACCACCGGCAAGAAGACCTCGGTGCCGTCCGCACCGGGGGTGACCCCGGCGTCGGCCAGCGCGGCCTTGAAGTTCGCCGCGTCCCGGTCCAGCGCCGACTTGTCATAGCTCATCGGGCCGGTGCACGCCCACAACACCAATGCCCCGGTGCCCGGCTCACCGGATTCACTGCCCGCGGCCCGGCTGCTTGAGCTGCTGGCGGCGATGTCCAGCGCGTCCTGCATCGCGTAGGCGCCCGGGAAGTGCTGCCGGTCCCGGCTCGGCGGCATGTAGTCCGACAGGTTGCGGCCGATGGGCCGCGCCTCCAGCCCCTTAGTCCGCTCATACAAGTAGGAGATCCAGTTTGACTTGCCCATCTCGCCGTCGTCGATCGCGTCGATGCCAACCTCGACCTGCTTGCGGACCACGTCGGTGACTGCGGACTGTAGCGCGGCGGCGTACGCCGCTTCGTCGTATTCGCGGCCGTTGTCGATTGCGGACAAGAACGACAGCAGCCCGTCGGGGCGTATCAGGCTGCCTGCATGCGTTACGAGGATCCGCGACATCGCGTCCCCTTCCGGGATCAGAAACCTGGTCGAAATACCCCCCCAGTAAGGATCTTGTACAGGTCAGACGTCAACCCGATGCCCGGCAAACTTGGTCACAATCGCGTCAAGTGTTCGCTCGTCACAGCCGGCCACGGAGCAAGTTGGCCCACGGGCCAATGGCTTGGCGGTAGCTTGCCGGGACAATGGCTTGTGCCCTGCAATGTGGGCATCCGACAATGACAAGATCTGGCGTATGCTCCCAGCCGGGGCGCGTGAGCCGCGTCCGCGCGGGCTCCGCGCCGCGTACCACCAACGACTTATGCCCCGCGAAGGAGTGGCCCGATGACCGTCACTGACAGTGAGGACGGCACCGCGCGCCCGGCCCCCGTGCTGGAGCTCGACAAGGTGAGCGTCACCTACGACCGCGCGCCGGTCGTGCGCGCCCTGACCCTTACCGTGGCGCCCGGCGAGGTCGTCGCCCTGCTCGGCGCCAATGGCGCCGGCAAGACCACCACGCTGCGCGGGATCTCGGGACTGCTCAAGCTGACCAGCGGCAGCATCCGGCTCGGCGGTGAGGACCTGGCGGGCGTCAGCCCGACCGCCCGCGCGCGCAGGGGCATCGCGCACGTGCCGCACGATCGTGGCATCTTCTTCGGCCTGACCGTCGCCGAGCACTTCCGGCTGGACGGGCTGGCCACCCCCGCCCAGCAGGAGGCGGCGTTCGAGCACTTCCCGGCGCTGGCCCCGCTGCGCACCCGCCGGGTGGGCCTGCTGTCCGGCGGCGAGCAGCAGATGCTGGCGCTGGCCAGGGCGCTCACCCGCGCTCCGAAGGTCATGCTGCTGGATGAGATGAGCCTGGGCCTGGCCCCGGTCATCGTGGAGCGGCTGCTGCCCATCGTGCGCCAGTTCGCCTCCGACAACGGGATCGGCGTCCTGCTGGTCGAGCAGCACGTCCACCTGGCGCTGAAGATCGCCGACCGCGGTTACATCCTGTCGCATGGCGAGCTGGCCGCCAGCGGTACCGCCAGCGAGCTCAGCAGCGACAGCGCCCTGCTGGCGGCCAGTTACCTAGGGCAGGCCAGCTAGCCTCTCCCCGCCGGTCGTTTATGCGCTTGGGCCTTCGGCGCAATTACATTGGAAATTTCAAACATATGCGGCCTGGCTGGCTCACCGCGGCGTAGCGGCCGCACCCCGGCCCTGCTTATCGGAGAGCACCGTTGTCGGCGAGCACTGATGTCGGCGAGCACCGCTCGGCCGCCGGTTTTCGCCGGGAAGTCCACGGTTGTCCGGCGAATCTTGGCGTGGGGAAGTGCGTCCCGTAGCCTGGGGTGGGGGGATG
>JAICUO010000059.1 GCA_025935815.1 Streptosporangiaceae bacterium | reverse complement strand
TGCGCCAGCGGGCGCGAGGTCAACGTGCAGGTCGCGCTGGAGGCCGACGCGCAGCGCGTCGGGTGCGTGCGCGCCGACGATGCCGGAGCCTCATCCGCCTGGACCCCGGCGGCCGGGGGAGCCGCGGGCGTCCAGGTCGGCGTGCTCAGCGGGGACCCCAGGCGCAGCGCCGCCGTCAGGGACGCGATCACCAGCGGCCTGAGCGCGGGGACGATCAGCGCGCGGCACTGGAGAAGGCGCCGGCCGGGGGTGGCGCTGATCGGCGGCGGTCCCGGCGACCCGGGGCTAATCACCGTGCGCGGCCGGCAACTGCTAGCGGAGGCCGACGTGGTCGTCGCCGACCATCTCGCCCCGCGCGAGTTGCTCGCCGAGTTGCCACCGGATGTCCTGGTCATTGACGCCGCGAAGATCCCCTACGGGCGGTCCATGACGCAACGGGAGATCAACGAGCTGCTGGTCACCCATGCCGCCAGCGGCCGGTTCGTGGTCCGGCTAAAGGGCGGGGACCCATTCGTTTTCGGCCGGGGCGGGGAGGAAATGCTCGCTTGCCTGCGGGCTGGCATCCCTGTAACAGTTGTGCCTGGCGTGACAAGCGCGGTTGGCGTGCCCGCCGCCGCGGGAGTTCCGGTCACCCATCGTGGGCTCGTCCAGGATTTTCATGTCATATCTGTACACGTGCCACCCGGCGACGAGCGATCTAGTGTTGACTGGGAATCGCTAGCGCACGGTACCGGCACCCTCGTCCTGCTAATGGCCGTTAATCGCCTAGGCGCGGTGGCGGAAGCGCTTATCCGGTTCGGGCGGGCGGAGACCACTCCCGTAACGGTGATCGCGGACGGTACCATGCCCACGCAGCGAACTATGTACGCAACGCTGGAGAATATGGAGAGGCGAGTCGCGGACGCTGGCCTCCGGCCCCCGGCCGTCGTGGTTATCGGTGAAGTGGTGACCATCGCGGCGGAGCTGGCCGGGCTCGCGCGCGACTTGGCTACCACGCCTCCGCTGGTGCCACCTGCGGGCGGAGGATAGGAAGACGAGTCGACTCAGGCGGGAACGATGGAAGGAAGGGGCGTGACGGCGCATCCGTCGTCGTCACCCAAGGCGGAGCGCGCCGGCGCGCAGTCCCCCGCCGGGGATGCGCCGCGCGCTGGTGGAATGCTGCCCGTGGTGATCCCCCCGCCTACCGGGGAGGCGGAAGCAGATCCCGACGGGAGATCAGCTCTCGAAGGGAAGCACGATCCCCAGGACGAGCCGCAGCCCGGCGCGAGCGCGCCCGAGGGCAGCCCGGGGCCAGCGGGTGAGCAGCCCGCCGGGGCCGGGAATGACCAGAACGTGCGCGAACCGCCATCCGGCGCCGTCCCATCCGACGCGATGCCATCCGACACGATGCCATCCGACACGATGCCATCCGACACGATGCCCCGCGCCCGGGTAGACGCGCGGCTGCTTGAGGCCGCCCTGCTCAACCTGCGCAAGCGCGTCGCCGCGATTCCCCTGGTCTTCGACATCCCCGGCGCCGATGACGTCTCCGCCGAGCGAGCCAAGCTCCTGTCCCAGATCGACGACTACCTGCTGCCCCGGGTCCGCCAGTCGGCGGCCCCGATCCTCGTCGCCCTCGTCGGCTCCACCGGGGCGGGCAAGTCCACGCTGGTGAACAGCATCGTCGGCACCCAGGTGAGCCAGACCGGGGTGCGGCGGCCGACGACCAACTCGCCCGTGCTCGCCTGCCACCCCGATGACATGCACTGGTTCGCCGAGAACATGTTCCTGCCCACGCTGCCGCGGGTCCGCCAGGAGGGCCTGGCCCGGCCGGGCCGCGACGGCCTGCTCGTGCTGGCCGCCTGCGAGAGCATGACCAAGGGCTTCGCGCTGCTCGACACGCCCGACATCGACTCGGTGGCGGCCTCGCACCGCGAGTTCGCCTACCAGTTCCTGGACGCGGCCGACCTGTGGCTGTTCATGACCAGTTCCAGCCGGTACGCGGACGCCCCCGTGTGGGAGATCCTCCAGCACGCGCGCGAGCGCGGGGCTGCCCTCGGCGTCGTGCTGTCCAGGGTGCCGCGCACCCACCGCACCGAGCTCGTCAGCCACTTCCACGCGATGCTTGACGCCAACGGGATCACGGCCAGCAACCGGTTCGTCATCCCGGAGACCGGCGTGGTGGACAACATGCTGCCGCAGGAGGTCTTCCAGCCGGTCAAGGACTGGCTCACCGAGACCGCGCAGAAGGCCGACCGCCGGGTCGCGGTGCTCAGCCAGACGATGGCCGGCGTCCTGGACACCTTCAAGCTCCGGGTGCCGAGGCTGGCAGCCCACGTCGACGCGCAGGTAACGCTGCGCCTGCGGCTGCGCCGCATCGCCGACGGCGAGTACACCGACGCGCTGGCGTCGTTCGATCAGCGCACCCGGCAGGCCTCCCTGCTGCGCGGAGAGGTCCTGGCCCGCTGGCAGGACTACGCTGACAGCGGCGACCTCGGGGCCGCCCTGCGCTCCCGGGGGCGGGTGCGCAAGGGCAAGCGCGCCCGCAAGGGCATCGGCAATGCCCGGCCCAGCGCGCTGGACGCGGCGCTGCGCTCCGCGCTGGAGTCGCTGGTGGTATCGGTCGGCGATCAAGCGGCCGAGCGGGTCTTCGCGGCCTGGCGGGCCGACATCGCCGGAGCCACGCTCCTGGCCGCCGTGGAGGCGGACCGGGTCCGGGATGAGAAGGCCGAGCGGGAGTTCGCCTTCGCCTTCGGCTCCGAAAGCGCCGCTTGGGCGGCGAGCGTCGCCGCCGGCAGCGGCGAGGCCGGCTCCCGGGCCGCCGATGAGCGCGCCGCCAGCCTCGACCGGTCATCGCTGGACCTTCCGGCGCGCGCGGCGCGAGCCGTCGGCGCCTGGCAAGATCACCTGATGCGGCTGCTGCAGTCGGAAAACCAGGCTAACCAGGCAGGCGGCCGCAGTGGCCATGACATCGAGCCGCTCGCCATGCTCGCCCTGATCGGCGTCCTGGGCGAAGGCGCGCCCGCGCCGTCCAGCGTCGGCGCCGCGCCCGGCCCGGGTGAGCCGGGAACCGAGCGAGGCGTGGCCGCCGCCGGCGATGAGATCGTGACCATCCCGCTGGAGATGCTCGCCCAGTCCTTCGGCGCCGCCAAGGTGTCCAACCTGCTCGCCCGCGCCCGGGCTGACCTGCGCGACCGGGTCCAGTTGCTGCTGGATGAGGAGCTGCTGCGGTTCGTGGAGATCCTTGAGGAGGCCGGCCCGGTCGACCCGGTCGCCGCGGTCCGCTTGTACCAGGCCGAGTACTCGCTGGAGGCGGCCCGGTGAGCGCGCTGCCCGCCGTCGTCCCGCCCCCGGCGGCGGAGAAGGACCTGGCCCGCCGGCTCGACGCCCTCGCCGAGCTTGTCAAGATCGGCAAGCCCCGCGCGGGCGGTGACGGGATCAGCCCGGCCCTGATCGACGACTCTGAGGCCCTGCTGCGGCGGGCTGGCGAGCGACTGCGCCTGTCGGGGAGCCACACCGTCGTCGCGCTCGCCGGCGGCACCGGCAGCGGCAAGTCCACCCTGTTCAACACGCTGGCGGGCGCCACGTTCTCGCCGCCGGGCGTGACCCGGCCGACCACCAGGCACGTGCACGCCTGCGTGTGGGGGATGCAAGGAGCCGGGCCGCTGCTCGACTGGCTGGGCGTGCAGCGCCGCCACCGCTACGCGCGGGCGAGCGCCCTGGACTCCGGGGAGTCCGCGCTGAACGGGCTGCTGCTGCTCGACCTCCCCGACCACGACTCGGTGGTCACCGCGTCGATGGCGGCGGTGGACCGGCTGACCAAGCTCGCGGACATGCTCATCTTCGTCCTCGACCCGCAAAAGTACGCCGACGCCTCCGTGCACCGCCGCTACCTCATCCCGCTCGCCGGGCACGCCAGCGTGATCACCGTGGTGCTCAACCAGATCGACCTGCTCCCGCCGGAGCAGGTCGATGACTGCGAGCAGGACCTGCGCCGCCTGCTGGACGCCGAGGGGCTGCACGACACCCTCGTGCTGCCCGTCTCCGCCCGCACCGGGGCCGGCCTCGACGCGCTGCGCGGGGTCCTCAACGACGCCGTCGCCGCGCAGTACGCGGCCAGCGAGCGGATCTCAGCCGACATCGACTCGCTCGCGGGCGGCTTCGCCATCCACGCCAAAGAGCGGGTAGCGCCCCAACGAGCCGTGCGAACTGTCCATGGCGACGCTCAGCCCGGCGAGGCCGGGGGGCCGGAGGAGGGCGTGGCCGGGACGGGCGACGACGCGACCGCGACGCCGGCCGGCCCGGGCGTCCCGCCCGCCGCGATGGGCAGGGCGCCCTGGGACGCCGCGTCCTGGGATGACCAGCAGCCGCTGTCCGCGCCCGTCGCGGTGACCCGGCCGCCGTGGGAGGACGCCCGGCCCGAGGGATCCCCGCAAGAGGATGACGTCCCGGACCCCGTCTCGTTCATCCCCGACGAGCCCGCGGGCGCGCTGACCGAGGCGTTCGCCCAGGCGGCGGGCATCTCGGCGGTGGCGCAGACGATGGCCAGCGCTCGCGAGGCGCAGGCCGCCCGGTACACCGGGTTGCCGGTGGCCAGGCTGGCCCGCAGGCGCCGCGACCCGGTCCGCGAGCTGCGGGAGATCGCCGCGTCCGACGCCCAGGACGGTCCCAGCGCTGGCACCGCCCCGCGGCAGGCCCCGCCGGCCTCGCGGGCGCCGGCGGCCTTCCTGCGCCCGGCCCTGCAGCAGTCCGAGGTTGACAACGCCATCACCCGGTTCGCCGACGCGGTCGGCGGGCAGCTTCCGGCCCCGTGGTCGCGATCGCTGCGCGACGTCGCTCGCTCCGGCGCGGCGCAGGTGCCGGACGCGCTCACCGCGGCCGTGGACGCGGGGAGCGAGGGCAAGGGCAAGGGCCGGGTTCCCCGCTGGTGGCAGCTGATCGCGTTGTGGCAGTGGCTGCTGGTGGCGCTCGCCGTCGCGGGCATGTGCTGGTCCGCCGTGATCGCGGCCGGCCACGGGGCCTCCGGCCAGAACGCGCTGCTGTCCGATACCTCGCTGATCCCGTGGCTGCTCATCACGGCCGCCGCCGTCTTGCTCCTGGGCTGGCTGACCGCGTCCGGCTGCCAGAACATGGCACTGGTCGCGGCCGAGCGGGAACAAGAGCGCGCCGAGACCGAGATGCACGCCCGCGTCGCCGCCGTCGCCCGCGACCTGGTCCTCACCCCGGCCGGCCATGAGATCGAGGTGTACGAGCTGTTCCGCGCCTCGCTGGAAGCCGTCCAGGCCCCCTTCCTCTCGCCCCGTTAGCCGTTGTGGCCAAAAGGCGAGCGGCCCCGGGGATCCAGGGGCCGCTCGCCTGGGTGACGTTGGCCGCTACTTGAACAAGCTCGCCGACCCGTCGGCGTTGATGACCTCCATGGCGGAGAGCACCTGGCTGATGTTCTCGTAGTTATCCGGGGTGCGGTTCCAGACGATGCCCAGCGTGTTGATGTTCAGGTGCTGGAGCTTTTGCATGATCTTGGTCTCGTCGGTGACCGTGCCCGCCTGCGTCATGGCCCAGTTGATCTCCAGGCCGGCGTCCCAGCCTTCCTGGCTGTTGTCGATCTGGTCCTCCTTGCTCAGGCCGGCGCCCTTCATGCCGTCCATGTACTGCTGCAGGCCGGCGGCGGTGGCCTTGGCCTGGTCGCTGGTGCCCTGCTTGGCCTTGTCGAGCCACTGGGACATGGACCCCAGGACGTAGATGTTCTTCATGTTCGACGCGCCGCCGGCCGCGGCGACGAAGCTGGGCAGCTCGCACGCGGAGCACTCGGAGATCGGGATGTTCGGGTCCTGCGTGCGGATCGCGCGGATCGCGGTGATCGAGGGGGTGCCGGGCACTAGGCCGAACAAGATGATGTCCGGCTTGGCCGCCAGTAGGTTGGTCACCTGCGGGGTCACGTCGGTCGCGGCGAGCGGGGCGATCTGGGTGGACACGAGCTGGAAGCCGTACTGCTTGGCCAGCGCCTGCACGGTGCCCTGGTTGGCGAGGCAGACCGGCCCGCAGTCGTTCTCTATCAGCGCGACGCGCTGGTAATGCCGCGGCACGATGAGGTTCTGCACCGAGTCGTACTGGTCCTGGTAGAAGACGTCGTAGAAGCCGGGGAAGCCGTAGGAGTTCAGTTGGCTGGCCGGGTAGCCGTTGGACTGCCAGCCCGAGGACAAGCTGATGAGGACCGTCTTGTTGGCGATCGCGATCGGCATCGCCGACTCGGTGTCCGCGCCCGATTCCGGGCCGATGATGACGTTGGCGTGGTAGGTCTGGATGCACTTCTTGGCGTTGAGCTCGGAGTTGGCCGCGTTGGACTGGTTGTTCAGGTTGAAGTACTTCACCTGGTGGCCCAGGATGCCGCCGTGGGAGTTGATGTAGTCGAAGTAGGCGGTCGCGCCCCAGTTGTCGGTCTGCCCGATCTGGGCGTACGGGCCGGACAGGGCCAGGTCGCCGCAGGCGATGATCTGCGAGTTCGACCCCCCGGAACCTCCGCCCCCGGAACTGCACGCGGCGAGCGCCGTGACCGCGAGGAACGCCGCGGCGGCGAGCGGGATCAGCTTTGATCTTCGCATCATGATGATTCAGCCTCCTTATAGGCCGACTAGTAGCGAGGTGACGACGGGTGATGCCCGGAAGCCTTCGGGGTCGCCGTCGAAGACGAGGCGGCCCTGAGACAAGACGAAGATGCGCTCGCTGACCTGGGCGACCAGGTCGAGGTCGTGCTCGACGAGCAGCACGCAGGTGCGGGCGGCCAGTTGCGACAGCGTGACGGCCAGCCGCTGGCGCTGCTCCTCGGACAACCCGGAGGCCGGCTCGTCCAGCAGCAGGAGCCGGGGTCCGGGCGCCATCGCGCGGGCCAGCTCGACCATCCGCTGGGCTTCCAGCGTGAGAGAGGAGACCTCGCGGTCCTGGATGTCAGCCAGGCCCAGGTCGCTCAGTGCCGCGGCCGCCTTCGCGCGCGCGTCGGCCAGGTGGCTGCGGGTGATGCGGGTGATGATGCTGGCGTGGTGGCTGGCCAGGCAGGAGACCGCGACGTTGTCCAGGACGGTGCGGCCCTTGACCAGGTGGACCGCCTGGAAGGTGCGGCTGATGCCGAGGCCGAACCGCTCATGCGGGGGACGCCTGCCGATGTCGGCCCCGTTGAGCAGCACCTGGCCGCGCTCGGCGCGGACGCTGCCCCCGATGACGTTCAGCAGCGTGGACTTGCCCGCGCCGTTTGGCCCGCACAGCCCGAACAGGCCGTGCGACGGGAGGCTGAGCGAGACGTCGTCCAAGACGGTGAGCCCGCCGTATTCCTTGCCGATGCCCCTGACCTCCAGCAGCGTCTCGCCGCCGCTGACGGCCTCACCTGCCCGCACAGCCTCGCTGCGGTCACCGGCGGTGCCGCTCGCGGCGGCGTCTGCGGCGGCCGGCCCGGCCGTCGGCCCTGTCGCTGTCAGCCCCGCCGCCGGCGCTGTCCCCGCGGCCGCCGGGGCCACGGGCGCCATCAGCCCGGGGACGCCCAAGCGGGCGCGCAGCCAGGCGACCCCGGCGGCGGCGATTCCCGCCAGGCCCTCCGCGTCGACCAGCAGCACGATCGTGAGCACCACGCCCTCGACGACCAGGATGTTGACGCTCACCCACGACGAGGCGCCCTGCAGGTACTGGATGACCAGCGCGCCGACCACCGCTCCGATGATCGACCGGCGCCCGCCGATGAACAGCATGATCAGCAGCGCGAGCTCGGCGGTCGGGTCCACGATCGTCTCCGGGACGAACTGCTGCGTCCCCGCGTAGGCGGCGCCGCCGAGCGAGGCGAACACGCAGCCGAGCACGAACAGCTCCAGCTTGCGCCGCGGCGTGCGCACGCCCATGGCGGCAGCCGTCCGCTCGTCGGCGCCCAGCACGAACAGCTCTAGCCCGATGTCGGAGCGCAGCACCCGCGACGCCACGAACACCGCTATGGCCAGGAACGCCACCACGACGAGCCCGCCGCCGACGGCCACCGACGCCTGCGAGTCGCCCGGCCACAGCGTCCCGGTGAGCGGCTGCCCGACCGCCCCGCCCAGGTACGACGCCGAGGTCACGTAGCCGACCGCGATCAGCGGCAGCATCAAGGTCGCGACGGCCAGCGCCAGCCCGGACGCGCGCGTCACCACGACGCCGAGCGCGAGCGCGGCGATCCCGGCGCCGATCATCACCAGCGGGGTCGCCTCCAGCACCGACAGGCCCAGGTTGCCGTTGAGCAGCGCCACGCCATACGCGCCCGCCCCCATGAACACCGACTGGCTGAACGCGATCTGCTGGGAGAACCCGATCTGCACCGCCATTCCCGCGGTGACGATCGCGTAGCAGGCCGACAAGACGAACACCGACCCGGCGTACTCCTGTCCCCAGATCAAGACGATCAAGGCCCCGGCCACGAGCACCAGCGCGGTCGGCCCGAGCCCCGTCGCGCGCAGGCCAGCGGCTCTGCTCATCCCGGCTCTGCTCATCCCGACACCGCCGATTCGAAGCCCAGGCCGCGCGGCCAGGCGAGCACCAGCGCGGCGAGGATCGCGTACATCACCGTCGTGCCGTACTCGGCGGACACGTAGCCGCCCAGCAGCGCCTCCAGCACGCCGATGAACAGTCCCGCCAGCAGCGCCCGCCCGGGTTTGCGGAACCCGCCGTAGGCGGCGGCGAGGAACCCGGTCAGCGAGATCGTCGCCCCCGACAGGTACGTGTAGCCGGTGATCGGCGACTCGACGATGCCGAACACCGCCGCGATGACCGCCGTCCCGACGAAGATCCACCGCCGGTAGCGCCGCGTGTCGATGCCGACGATCCGCGCCCCGAGCGCGTTCTCGCCGGAGGCCTCCAGCGCCTTGCCGCCCAGCGTGAACCGGATGTAGACCCAGAACAGCCCGCCGATCAGCACGGCGCACGCGAGCACCAAGATCCCGGCCCGCGCGACGTGCAAGTCCGCCATCGCGATGGAGGCGCCGTTCCAGAGCGCGGGCGCGGCGTGCACGTCACTGCCGAAGGCCATCTTCGCCACCCCGTCGATGAAGAACGACAGCGCGAAGGTGAAGAAGAACGTCAGCACGATGCCCTCGGCCCGGCCCCGCCCGTCGACCGCCAGCCGCAGCACGATGATGTCGTACAGCCAGGCGAAGACCGCCACGACCAGCAGCGTGGTGACGATCGCGGCCCACAGCGGCAGGCCGCGCACCCGGTACAGGTTGTCCACGCACAGCGCGCCGACCATGGCGAAGTCGCCGACGGCCAGGTTGAGGATGTTCGAGACCCGGTACCAGACGGCCACGCACACCGCGAAGGTCGCGTAGATCGACCCGGTGACGACTCCGGCGATGATCAGGTTGCCAAGCTTCACGCGGTCACTCCGTTCCGCACCTCGACCCGCTGGCTGCACAGGGTCAGCGCGCGCTTGGGGGCCTCCTCGACGATGATCAGCGTCGTGCCGTCGGCGTGGATCCCGGCCAGCGCCTCATACACCCGCTGGGCGACGGCCTCCGCCAGGCCCAGGCACGGCTCGTCGACCGCGAGGATCTTCGGGTTCGCCGCCAGTCCGCGCGCGATCGCGACCATCTGCTGCTGGCCGCCGGACAGCGTCCCGGCCACCTGCCGCAAGTGCGGCTTGAGCTCCGGGAAAAGCTCGATGGCCCTGCCAAACGGGGCTGAGTTTCTCGCCGTCGCGATGCTGCGCGTCCACGTGTAGCAGCCGAGGATCACGTTGTCCCACGCGGACAGGTCCGGGTACAGCTGGCGGCGCTCGGGGACGAGGGTGAGGCCGTGCCGTGCCATCCACCGGACATCGCCATTGGGTGCCGCCGCGCCGAACACTTCCACGGTTCCCTTGCGCCGGACCATCCCGGTGATGCCCATGAGGATCGACGACTTGCCGTTCCCGTTCGGCCCGGTGATCGCGCACGCCGCGCCGTCGGCCACGGTGAACGAGGCGTCGTGCACCGCGGTCACGTTCCCGTAGGCGACCGACAGGTTCGCTACCTTCAGCGCCGTATCTCCCGCGTGGCTAGAAACCAGGCCACGCTCGCCGACGGCGCGCTTTCGCGCGGCCTCTTCCCTCGCTGCGCTCCCTCCTTCGTCGGTCGCTCCGCTCAGTCCATCGGCCGCTGCGCGCCGTCGGCCTAGCTTGCTCATGGGCGCACCTGCGGATCGGGCAGGAGCACGGCGCCCTCGGGCAGCGGGCGGACCAGGCGGGCGTAGGCCGACAGCCAGCCTCGTTCCGGTGACGGCGCGCGCGGCGGGAGGGCCGCGCGCCGCTTTTCCAGCTCAGCGGCCGGGACGTCCAGGTCAGCCGTGCGACCGGGCACGTCGATCCGGATCACGTCCCCGTCCTGCACCAGCGCGAGCGGGCCGCCGCGGGCCGCCTCGGGGGACACCTCGCCGACCACGATGCCCTTGTTGACCAGTCCGGACAGCTGCCCGTCGGTGACGACGGCGACCTGCCCGGTCATCCCGGCGCCGTCCAGTGCGAACACCAGCCGGGACGCCATTCCCATGCCGGGCGAGCCGGTGGGGCCCTGGCCGCGCAGCACGACGACCTCACCGGGGCGGACCGTCCCGTCGCGCACTGCCTCCAGTGACTCATCCGGGGACTCGAAGATGCGGGCCGGGCCAGTGAACTCCAGCCGCCGGTCGTCGGCGACCGCGAGCTTGACGATCCCCCCGTCGGGAGCAAGGCCGCCCCGGATGAGCACGATCGTCGGCCTCCGGCCCAGCGGCCGAATCAGCGGCCGGATGACCTCCGGGTCGGCGACCTCGTAGCCAGCCAGGTTCTCGCTGACCGTCTTCCCGGTCACCGTGAGCGCGGTTCCGTCGAGCAGCGGCTCCAGTTGCTTCATGACCGCCCGCGTGCCGCCGGCGTCCTCGAACGACTCGATGGGCGCCTCGCCGTTCGGCCGGATCGCCGTGACCAGCGGCACCTGGTCCGCGAGCGTCTCGAACAGGCGGTACACGTCAACGCCGGCCTCTGCCTCGGCCGCGACGGCCTGCAGGTGCTTGACCGAGTTGATCGACCCGCTGACCGAAAGGACGCAGGTGACGGCGTTGCGGAACGCGGCCGGGGTCAGCACGTCCCGCGGCCTGAGGTTCGCCTCGACGAGGGCCAGGATCCGCGTCGCCGCGTCCTGCACCGCCTGCCACATGCGGTCGCCGTTGGCGCGGGCGGGAGTGGAGCCGGGCAGCGCCATCCCGAGCGCCTCGCTCGCCAGGTGCATCGTGTTGGCGGTGCCCATTCCCGCGCACACGCCGGGCCCGAGGACCGCGTTCTCGCTCATCTCGGTGAGCTCGTCCACGCTGAGCTTGCCGTTGGCGACGTGCCCGGCGGCCAGGAACACGTCCTCGATGTCGCAGTGCCGCCCCCGGTAGCTGCCGCTTTGCTGGTAGCCGCAGGCGACGACGATCGTCGGGATATTCAGCCGGGCGGCGGCCATCAGCTGGCCGGGCGCGGTCTTGTCGCAGGAGGCCAGGCAGATCATGCCGTCCAGCTGCGCGCCCTCGACGCCGACCTCGATGTCGTTGGTGATCAGGTCGCGGGCCGACAGGATGTAGCCGCCGCGGTGCCCGGCGCTGTGGATGAAGTCGCTGGGCGCGGCGGTGCGCACCTCGAACGCCACCCCGCCCGCCGCCTCGACGGCCCGCTTGGCCTGCCGGGCGATCTCATCGAGGTGGGAGAAGCAGATCGCCAGCTGGGACGAGGAGTTCACGATCGCGATCTTGGGCTTGCGCATGTCCTCATCGCTGAGCCCGAGCGCCAGCCACTGCGCCCGTCGCGTCGCCCACCGGGACGTCCCCGGCTCGTAGTTCGAGCGAAGCTCTCTCATGCCTTATAGACCTCCAGGTAGCCGGAGTCCGCGTCGATGCGGACGTAGTCGCCGGTGGCGATCACCAGACAGGGGTCATCGTCAAGGTCGGTGAGCGTCGGGACGCGGGTGACCACCGCCCCGAGCGCGGACTTCGCGCTGACCCGGGCGATGACCATGCCCAGCGGGGCGGTGCCCTGGAGCCGGGTGGCCTGGAAGAACCCCGCCCATCCGGAGGATCCCTTGGCGCTGGGGAAGACGAGGATCTTGCCGGTGAAGCAGGCGCCGTACAGCGCGTGACGCCGCTCGATGATCGTGCCCTTCGCCGGGTCGATCCCGCCCCACCCGGAGATCGGCTCGGGGGAGACCATCGCCTCGCCCACGGCGATGCCCGGCACCACGATCCGCCCGCGCAAGGTCAGCTTGTTCCTGGCCGCCAGCCACGGCAGTGCCGCAGGAGACGGCGGGGGGGAAGACGGTGTGCTCAAGGGCGCAGTTCTCCTCTCCAGCGGCCGGTCACAGCGGCGTCCACGCATTCCTCGGTGGTGCCGAACCACGCCTCGATGCCGAGGATCGCGGGCAGGTAGTGCGCCTGCTTGGCGGAGTCGGTGGCGAACACCCGCGTCCCGGCCGGGGCGGTGCGGGACATCGCGGGGCAGGAGTCGGTCAGCACGCGGCCGCCGGCCCTGGTGATGACGGCGGTGTATCCGCTACGGTCGGCGATCTCGCGCAGCGCGCGGGGCACCATGATCCACAGCTCGGTGCCCGCGCTCAGCGAGCGGCCCTCCAGCGCGGCGGCCGCCTGGCGCACCTGATCCACCGAGGCGTGCGGGCAGCCGAGCAGCACGAAGTCAACATCGGGGCTCCCGCCGATCTCGTTCAGCGTCTCGTAGACGTGCCGGCGCTGCGCGGGGCCGTACCAGTAGCCGTCGGCCGGGACCGCGCCCCCGAAGGCGGCCTCGGTGGTCAGCGCCTCCGGGGTGATGCCGGGGATGTGGTACAGCTCCACGCCGCCGGAGGTGGCGGCCGCGGCCCCGAAGTGCTTGAGCTCGTTGATGTCGGGGCGGCCGAAGTCACCGGTGATCACCGGGTGGTCCTCGCCCGCGATCCCGCCCGCGAAGTAGCCCAGCATTCCCCAGTCCAGGAAGTTGTCCACGCCCGTGCGCGGGTCGACCTCGACCAGGTGCGTGCCGTGCCGGTTCTCGTCCCGGTGGTTGCCCGCGCAGGGCACCTTGCCGGTGAGGCTCGCCGCGCCAGTGGACGCGATTCCCTCGCAGTTGGTCCGCGCGCCGAGCACGGAGTTGGCGTAGATGACCGCCGAGGACTCCATCCACGCGCAGTGCTCGCCGAACGTCGGCAGGTTCCCCACCTGGTACGGCGTGCACGTGGCGAGGATGTTCACCCCGTGGCGGCCGTAGAACGCCTCGGCGTCCGCCTGCAGCTCGATGCTCTGCTTGGGATAGGGCATGATCCCGAGCGCGTCAGGCCCGAAGCCATGCTGCAGCTGGCAGGTCGGCACCCGCATGTCGGGGATCGCGAAGTCGCCGTCGCTGTCGAGGTTGATGACCGCGAACGCCTTGTCCCAGCCGCCCTCCTTCACCAGCGCGGCCTTCACCGGGGAGGGCTGGGTCATGGTCCCCGCCACGTTGCGGATGTCGCACAGCCTTTCGGCCCCCACCGCCCGGCCATACCGCAGCAGCAGGTCCATCGCGGCGGCGACGGCGGGCCCTTCGGCGCCGTCGCGCATGCGCTTCTCGTCGTCGGTGAGCAGCATTAGCCCGCACCTCCCGCGCCGGGGGCACCGAGATTGGCGGCCAGCCGGCGCCGCAACTCGGCGATGTCGATGTCATGCACCCCGCCGTCGGCACCGGAGCGCCCGGCGAGGTCGAGCGCGTGCGCCGCGGCCGCCCCCATCGCGCTGCACGGTCCCATGACCCGCACGCTGGACAGCGCCGCCGCGTCGCCGTCCACGCAGCGGCCGGCCGCGACCAGGTTGGTGGCCCCGGGCGGCGTCATCGACCGCAGCGGCACGTAGTGCACGTGATCGGCGTCGAACATCTCCCACACGTAGCCGTCGGCCCGGTCGTGCAACTCGACCGGCCACGCGGTGCGGGCGACAGCATCGTGGAACCGCGTCCCGTTGCGGACCTCCTCGACTGTCAGCTGATGATCTCCCTGGATCCACCGCGTCTGGCGGCGGCCGGGGAAGCCGTAGGCGCGCACGCGGGCGTCGCCGAAGGCCTTCGGGAACTCGGCCTTCAGCAAGGCGATGGCGCGGTCGGCCTGGTCACGGCCCTGGAACATGGCCCGCGAGGCGTCTAGCGGGTCCAGCGGCGCGTCAATGTGGGTCACGTTGAGCACCGCGGTGCCCCGGCCGGGGAAGAAGAACGCCAGGCCGCCGCGCCGCAGCAGGCCGCGATCCTCGCCCTTGGCCGCGAAGACGGCGTCGATCGCGCCGGGCTCTGGCCGGTGCTCCTCGTTCAGGTTCTCCACGATGACCTGCTGGGAGCCGTAGATGACCCGCTCCGGCACCCAGCA
Source organism: Streptosporangiaceae bacterium (assembly GCA_025935815.1). Classification (GTDB taxonomy): domain Bacteria; phylum Actinomycetota; class Actinomycetes; order Streptosporangiales; family Streptosporangiaceae; genus Trebonia. The sequence goes on along the minus strand of JAICUO010000059.1, from coordinate 4,536 downwards.
CGGCAGGCCGGCCTCCCACGAGAGCGCGGCGTCGCCGCTGGCGTCGACGAAGCCGTCCGCCCGCACGCGCAGGTCACCGAACCGGGTGGCGAGGTCGATGCCGGTGAGGCGGCCGTCGGCGGTCAGCGCCGCGTGCGTCAGCACGGCGCCGGTGATGACCTGGATGCCGAGCGCGTGAACGGTCCGCTCCAGCCACCGGCCGAGCGCTACCTCGTTGTAGAACACCGTCGTGGTGTGGCCGCGCGCGAAGTGCAGGTCGCCGCCGGGCGCCAGCTCACGGAAAATGTCGTCGAAGATCCCGTGCGTGAGCTGGGTGTATTCGGGGGCGTTGCCAAATACCCCGCAGAAAAGCCCGATAAGCGAATGCACCATCTGCCCGCCGATTAGCGGGAGCGAGTCAACCAGGACGGTCCGGCGCCCCAGGCGGGCCGACTCGATCGCCGCCGTCGAGCCGGCGATGCCCGCTCCGACGACGCACACATCGGCGCTGACCTCGGGAATCGCCTGGTGCGGCGGTCGGGTAACGGCGTTGAGGCGAAGCTCGGTCAGCGCATGCGGCATGCGCTGAACGTAAAATCGGATAGGCCGCGCTAGCAAACAAAAGAATCGACTACCGCGCATAAACGCCGTTTATGGACCCCGGGCAGGGTCTCCCAGTCACCCCGGTAGGTTGGGCGAGCGAAGCGAGCTGCCGGGGGTGCGGGGGGTCGCCCCCCGGGAGATACCTGCGTAGGAGTCGCTCTTGTTAACAGTCACGAGTCCAGCCCAGCCGCCGCTGTAACTCACCAGACGCGACGACTGCCATGGCGAGCGGAGCAAGGCATCAACCGCCGCTGGCCCCAGTAAGCTTCACGCCATGAGGATGCTTGTCACCGGGGGCGCCGGCTTCATCGGGGCGAACTTCGTCCACTACACGGTGCGGAACCACCCCGACTACGAGGTGACCGTCCTGGACGCGCTGACCTACGCGGGCAACCAGGCCAGCCTGGACCCGGTCGCCGGCCGCGTGCGCTTCGTCCGGGGGAACATCCTCGACGCGCCGCTGGTCAACCGCCTCGTGGCCGACTCCGACATCGTGGTCCACTTCGCGGCCGAGTCGCACGTCGACAACTCCCTGGCCGGCCCGGCCGCGTTCATCCAGACGAACATCGTCGGCACGTACACGATCTTGGAGGCCGTCCGCGAGCACGGCGTCCGGCTGCACCACATCTCGACGGACGAGGTGTTCGGCGACCTGGCGCTGGAGGGGACCGACAAGTTCACCGAGCAGACCGCCTACGACCCGTCCAGCCCTTACTCGGCGTCCAAGGCCGCCAGCGACCTGCTGGTCCGCGCCTGGGTCCGCTCCTACGGGATCACCGCGACGCTGTCGAACTGCGCCAACAACTACGGCCCCTACCAGCACGTCGAGAAGCTGATCCCGCGGCAGGTCACCAACGTGTTGACCGGCCAGCGCCTCAAGCTCTACGGGGAGGGGCTGAACGTCCGCGAGTGGACGCACGTCGATGACCACAACGCGGCGGTGCACCTGATCCTGGACCGGGGCCGCAGTGGCGAGACCTACCTCATCGGCTCCGGCGATGAGCGCAGCAACCGGCAGATCATCGAGGCGATCCTGGCCGCGATGGACCAGCCCGCCGACGCCTTCGACTTCGTGCCCGACCGGCCCGGCCACGACCTGCGCTACTCCAACGACTCGGCTAAGATCCGCGCCGAGCTCGGCTGGGCGCCGGTCTACGGCGACTTCCGGGAGGGCCTGGCCGCGACGATCGACTGGTACCGGGCCAACGAGTGGTGGTGGAAGCCGCAGAAGGCCGCCACCGAGGCGCGCTACGCCGCGCTCAACCGCTAGGGCCCGGCGGGTCCTACAGCCTCCGCGCGGTCTCCACGATCAGGCGGCGCAGCCAGGCGCTCGCCGGGTCGTCCTCGTACTGCCGGTGCCACCAGAACGCCTCGACGATTGGGGCCGGCCCGCCCGGGCACTCGATCACCCGCAGGTTCATTTGCGGGGCCAGCTTGGTCGCCAGCCGCTCCTGCATCAGCGCCACCCGGTCAGTGCCCACCACGAAGTACGGCACCGCCAGGTAGCTCTCCACCCGCACGGCGATCGTCGGGTGGATGTCCAGCGCCACCAGCTGCCGCATCACCGGCACCGACGGCGGGCTCTGGTCACTGCGGTAGTACGGCGCGACCCACGGCAGCCGCGCCAGGTCGGTCAGGCCAAGGCCCGGGATGTCGAGCACTGGGTTGGCCGCGTCGACCAGGCACACCCACCGGTCGCGGAACAGCTCAGCGAACCGCGCGTCCGTAATGCTGAACCCGTTCCCCGGCGGCGCGACCATGCCGTCGATGAACCGGATGCCGTCCTTGTACTCCGACCCCAGCGACTCGCGCACCAGCCGGATGTGCAGCCGGGCCTTGGGCGCCGCCTTCTGCACCGCCGCCGATAGCGCCTCGCCCATCACCATGATCGTGTAGTCGGCCATGAGCAGGGTGAACTCCCGCTCGGAGGTGGCCGGGTCGAAGTGCGTGCTCGTCGCGAACAGCCGCTCCGCCGCGGCGCACACCGTGTCCACCTGCTCGGCTAGCTGGCTGCCGAGCGCGGTCAGCACGTACTCGCCGCGCTCGCGGACCAGCAGCTCATCGCCGAAGTGGCGCCGTAGCCGAGACAGCGCCGCGCTGGCGGCCGGCTGGGTCACCCCGAGCCGCTCGGCCGCTCGTGTCACGCTGCGCTCCCGGACCAGCTCGCGCAGTGCCACGAGGAGGTTCAGGTCGAGGTTCGCCAGGTGAGTGATGGGCCGGGGCATGGTTCCCTAATTCCAACCCCGTTACCCAGTCAAATTCAAGCCCTTTGGGTGTTTCCCAGGGGCTGCGCCCCCTTCGACCCGCAAACCCCTGCAGCCTCCCGCCGTAAACCTTCTCGCGTGGGTATCCCTTGCGCTGGGGACTTACAATGTAATCATGTAATGCTCGCAGGGAGGCAACCGTGGACAACGATGCGCTGGACGCGTACTCGCGGATCGTCGCGGGCGTGGCCGCGCGGCTGACCCCGAAGGTCGCCAGCGTGCGCGTGCCGCGCGCCGGAGGGCCGGGACCCGGGGGCCGCGGCCTGGGGGAGAGCCTGGGGTCGGCCGTCGTCTACACCGGCGACGGGTTCCTGCTGACGAACGCGCACGTGGTCGGCCGCGCGGCCGGTGGCACGGCGGCGTTCTCCGACGGGACCACTACCTCCTTCCAGGTGGTTGGCGCGGACCCGCTGTCGGACCTGGCGGTATTGCGGGCGTCCGGTCCGGTCCCGGCGGCGGCCGAGCTGGGCGAGGCCGACGACCTGGTCGTCGGGCAGCTCGTGGTCGCGGTCGGAAACCCGCTCGGGCTGGCCGGCTCGGTGACCGCCGGCGTGGTCAGCGCCCTCGGCCGGTCGCTCCCGGCCGGTGACCGGGGCCTGATCGAGGATGTGATCCAGACCGACGCCGCGTTGAATCCCGGCAATTCCGGCGGGGCGCTCGCCGACTCGAAGGCGCGCGTGGTCGGGATCAACACCGCGGTCGCCGGGGTCGGCCTTGGGCTGGCGGTCCCCATCAACGCGACTACCCGGCGGATCGTCTCCGCGCTGATGCGCGAGGGCCGCGTGCGGCGCGCCTACCTTGGCGTGGTGGTGGCCCCCTCGCCGGTGACGGCCCCGTGGCGGGAGCGGCTCGGCCGCGACACAGGGCTGCGCATCGCCCAGGTCGTCGCCGGCGGCCCGGCCGACCGCGCGGGCCTGCGCGTAGGGGACCTGCTGCTCACGGCGGGCGGGCACCCGGTCGCCACCGCGCAAGACCTGCAGCGGCTCATGTTCGCCGAGGCGATCGGCAAGCCCATGCCCATCACCGTGATGCGCAACGGCGCCCTGGTCGACGTCATCGCCGCCCCGACCGAACTGGTGCCCGCCTGAAGCCGCTCTAGCCGGTCACCGGCCGGCCGGCGCGGGGCAGGGGCGGGCGGCGGCGAGGAAGCGCCTGACCTCGCCCGCGCTGCCCAGCCGGATGAACGTCAGGTGGGCATTGCCGGGGTCCCGGCTCGCCGCGTCGTACCTGGCGTGGTACTCGGCGTGCTTTCGCCAGCCCCAGACGATGACGGATTGCTCGGGGTCGAGGCTGAAAAAGTTGCGCCAGCGCTCCCGGTTGCCGTTCCACAGCACCTGCCGTCTGGCGGCGCGCCGGAAGGTGCGCCAGACCAGGCGGCGCATCACGATTGGCTTCGGGAGGTCGAGCCAGACGACCGTGTCGGCGCGCTCCCACACCAGGTCGCGGATGGCCGAGTAATTCCCGTCGATCACCCAGGCGTCCGCGGCGACGGCCGCGCGGGCCTTGTCCCGGAACTCCGGCCGCGGGAGCGGAACCCATCCGGGCTGGTGGAAGACGCTGTCGAGTTCCAGGAAGGGAACCCCCAGCGCGCTCGCCAGTTCGCGGCCGAGCGTGGACTTGCCGGACCCCGGCGTGCCGATGATAGAAACCCGCCTCACGAGCGTCGCACATTACTTGTTCCGTGGGATTG
>JAICUO010000963.1 GCA_025935815.1 Streptosporangiaceae bacterium | reverse complement strand
GATATATGTTCATCGCACATGGCAGCTGCCAGGCGTCGCGGTCGGCGCCTGTTTCGGCGGCGAACGCGACGGCGGCGAGCAGCACCTGGTGCTCGGCCCCGAACCAGGCCAGGGCCTGCCGGTGATCGGCGAGCCGCTCGGGGCAGGTACCGGGGCGCGGCGGGTCGAGGACGAATTGCTCCTGGGACGGGCGCAACAGGGCGGCGGCGCGAGCGGCGGTGTGCAGGTAGTGGCTCAGGACCCGGCCGGCGGCGGCGTCGCGGTCGCGCTGGGTTTCACAGCCTTCGGCCTGGCGGGCGGCGTAGGCGCGCAGCAGGTCGTGGAAGGCGTACCGGCCGGGGGCGTGCTCGGTGATCAGGCAGTCGCGGGCCAGTTCACCCAGCAGCCGGCGGGCCTCGGGCTGGCCGGTGCCGGCGAGGCTGGCGGCGGCGGGGATGCTGATGTCGGGGCCTGGGTGCACGCCCAGCAGCCGGAACATGCGCGCCGCGGCGGGGCTGAGCTGCCGGCAAGACCAGGAGAAGACGGCCGTGACGCTGGCGGCCGCCTCGTCGGCGTCGAGGGCGTCCAGCCGGCCGGCGGCGTCGCGCAGTTCGGCGGTTAGCTCCGTTAGCGGCAAGCGGGGGCGGGCGGCGGCCCGCGCGGCGGTGACGGCCAGCGCCAGCGGCAGGTGCGCGCACAAGCGCGCGATCTCATCGACCGCGGCGGGCGCGGCGGCGGCCCGGTCACGGCCGATGCGGGCGGCCAGCAGTTGCACGGCCTCATGGTGGGTGAGGACGTCCAGGGTGAGCAGCCGGGCACCGTCGGCGGCGGCCAGGCCGACCAGCTGGCTGCGGCTGGTGATGAGCACGACGCTGGCCGGACTGGCCGGCACTAGCGGCCGGACCTGGGCCTCGTCGCGCGCGTTGTCCAGCACGATCAGCATCGCCCGCTCCGCCAGGAGGCTGCGGTACAGCCCCTCCTGGGCGTCATGTCCGGCCGGGATGCGCTCGGGCGGGACGCCGAGCGCGTTCAGGAATCCCCGGACGGCCTCGGCTGGGGTTGCCGGGATTCCGGAGGGGTCGAAGCCGCGCAGGTTCACGTACAACTGCCCGTCCGGGAACAGGCCGGCCACCTGGTGCGCCCAGTGCAGTGCCAGCGTGGTCTTGCCGACCCCGGCGGTGCCGCCGATCGCGGAGATCACCACGGTGTTAGCGCAGCCCGGTCCCGGCCCGTCGGTCAGGCGAGCCAAGAAGTCCAGCTCGGCCTTCCGGCCGGTGAAGCCCCGGACCGCAAGGGGCAATTGCCGCGGCACCGGCACCCCGGATCCCGGGCCCGGAGCGTACCGACCGCCGGGAGCGGGAGCGGGATCGGGAGCGGGGGCGGGATCGGGGGCGGCCGTCCCCACGCCGCCGCAGGCTTGGCCAGCGAGCAGGCGCGCAGCGCCGACGATGAACTCATTCCTGGCCTGGCCGCGGAGTCCGAGGGCGTCAGCCAGGCGGCGCACCGTGTCCGGGTGCGGCCAGCGAACGCGGCCCCGCTCCAGGTTCCCGACCGTGCGGGCCGACAGGCCCGACCGCTCCGCCAGCTCCTGCTGGGACAAGCCAGCCAGCTGCCTGCAGCTAGCCAGCCGGTCACCAAACCCCTGGTCGCCTTCTACCATCCAGTGCCCCCGTGGTCATGGCAGCATCCCGGGGTCCGCCCGGGATAGCTCCGACGACCGGGGACCCGTCAGGCTCCCGGCAAGCATACCTGTTCGCGGATTTTACGGAGCTATGCCCGACCGCGACGAACCCGCGCTGGCCACGGGGCCATGGCCAGCGCGGGCGCACTGCTGTCAGGTGCAGGCGGTGCCGTTGACGGCGAATGCCGTGGGCGGGTTGTCGTTGCTGGTCCAGGTGCCCTGGAATCCGACGGAGACGCTGGCGCCGGCGGCGATGGCGCCGTTGTAGCTGGCGTTGGTGAGGGTGGCGTTCTGGCCGG
>JAICUO010000826.1 GCA_025935815.1 Streptosporangiaceae bacterium | reverse complement strand
CCCGGGCTCGTCGGGATCCAGGGCGCACCGGGACAGCAGGCCGAGGGAGGATTTCAGGTAGACGCCGGTCGAGGCCACCGACTGGTGGCCGAGGATGTCGGCTATCTGCTCGACCGGCGTGCCGTCCTCCATCAGCCGGGTCGCCAGCGTGTGCCGCAGGGAATGCATGCCGCGGCGGCGCTTCTCGCTCATCGGGACGTGCGCCGCCCGGGCGTACTTGACCACCATCTGGTGCAGGTGCTCCTGATCGGAGAACGGGCCGATGGGGGCGGTGTGCCGCAGGAACACCTGCGGGCAGTCGCTGGCCGGCCGGGCGTTGCGGACGTAGTCGATGACCGCCCAGCCGACGTCCTTCAGCAGCGGCAGCCAGATCCTGTTCCCGGTCTTGGCCTGGGCGACGGACAGCCGGCAGCCCGGCCAGTCGAAGTCGGAGAGCTCCAGCCGCTTGACGTCGATGCCGCGCAGCCCGAGCCGGGCCGCCAGCAAGATGATCGCGTAGTCGCGCTTCCCGCACGGGTTGCCCCGGTCGACCGCGTCCAGGATCCTGGCCACGTCGCCCTGGTCCCAGACCGACGGGACCCTGGACTGCCTGCGGGACGGCACCGCCGGGACCGCGTCTGCCGTGGCAGCGCAGGCCAGCCCGGTCTCGGCGGTGAACCGGAGGAAGGACCGCAGGCCGCACAGTTTCTGCTCGACGGTCTTGGCCTGATAGCCGGCCAGCGTGGCGGTGAACGCGCCGACCGTCCCGGCACCGCAGTGCTCCAGCCCGCCGCGCGTGCCCGCGAACGCGATGAACTCCCCGGCCGCCGTTCCGTAAGAGCGTACCGTCGAGGCGCTCCGCCCCGTGTCCTGCAGCCATGCCCTGAACCGGGCGACTACAGCGGCCTCGTCGCCGGCCAGCTTGCTGACCGTGCGGGAGTAGTGGCGCATCACGGCGCCGTGAGCCTCGAAGTCGCCCAGCATCTGGGCGACCCTGAACAGGTACACGTCGGTCTGCTTGAGCGTTCCGGCCTGCTCCTTCGCGAAGAAGCCGCCGCAGGCCGCATCGACCCACTCCATGGCCATGTCCAGCGAGAATTCCTCGACACCGCGGGCGGTGAAGTACCGCTGCAGGCGCCGCCAGGCACCGTGGTACCAGACCAACGTCGAGTCCTTGTAGCCCAGGCGGGTCATCTCCGCCTCCAGGCCGGACACCAGCACAGGCAAGGCGACCATCGGCCGACCTCCGATCACGCGCGGCCCGGCCCCTGCCGGGCCTCATGACCGGATCATCGGCGTTATGCTCAGCGCTCGCCCGTCAAACCGACCACAAGCAGCCCCGGAAGGCCCGCACTGTGCATAACCCGGCACTGCGCATAGGGGTCTTTATGTTCAGCTGAACATAACGAGCCTTGCGGGGTGCCGCTAAGTGTTCCGTGGTATTCCCAGTTTTCCAGGTACCCAGCTTTCAGCATGCCGCCCACGAGTCGGAGGAACCGGTTATCGTGAATCTTCTCCGCTAGGATCGAGAGCATGATCTCATGGTCAAGACTCCCGAAGCAGTCAGATATGTCACCCTCGATAAACCACGCGGTCCCGGTCCAGGTATCACGGACTTCCCGTAGCGCAGTGTGGCACCCGCGCCCTTTCCGGAACCCGTGCGAACGTGGCGAGAACTGCGGCTCGTAGTACGCTTCAAGTAGCATGCGAACAACATCGCCGACAATCTTATCCCGCCATTCCGGGACGGTGACTTCATACTGCCCATCCTTGCCGTGGCGTGTGGGGATCATGCGTTTCTCGTGGGTGCTGTGTTCCTGGCTAGATAATGCCAGGGGGGGCCGACATTCGGGGCTGCTCAGCGGGGCAGCGGGGCGTTTTCCGTGGCCGGGTGCGGCGGGCGGCGGGGTTGAGGTGCCCGGATGCGGCGATGCGGTCACGGCATGCGGCCTCGGTGCCTGGGGTCCAGGGGATGCAGAGCCTGCTTCCGCTGCGGCGGGCCTCGAGTAGCCCGGCCTCGATCCAGTAGTAGATGACGCCGATGCTGCAGCCGAGCCTGGCGGCGGCGTCCTTGACGCTGACCTCCCCGGCGGCGACGGCGGGCGGGACCGGGATCTTGTAGGCGTGGCGGACCCACTGGACGGCCTTGACGTCGAAGGGGCGGCCCGCCCCGGTGCGGTAGCCGTGCTGGTTCAAGATGGCGACGAGGTCGTCGTTGCCGGCAGTCGGGCCGAGGCGGCGGATCAGCTCGGCGGCCGGGGAGGGCGTGGAGTCGGGTATCCCGCTCGGGCGGGGCCTGGTGATGATGAGCTGGTCAGCGGTCCCGGCGTGCCAGCGGATCCCGATCCGGGCCTTGGCCCTGTCGGGCTCGGGCAGCAGGGTGACGTCGGCGATCAGGGTGCGCAGCAGCCGCTTGCGGTCGCGGGGAGTCGTGGTCGGGGCGTGCCAGAGGGCCGGGAGGTCAGCGGCGATCGCGGCCAGGGCGTCCCTGCCCGGCAGCGGGGGCAGCGCGGCGCGGGCGGACTCCAGGGCCTGCTCGGCCTCGGCGAGCGCGGCCAGCTTCGCTTCCCAGCGGGCTTCCAGGGTGCGGGCGACCAGCCGGTTCTCCGGCTCGACCTGGCTGAATGCCCGCTCGGCCCGGTCGGCGTCGTAGCGGGCGCGCTCGACGGCCAGCTCGGCGGCGCGGCTGGCGCGCTGGTGCTGGCCGGTGACCTCGCTGGCGGCGGCGAGCGCGAGCGCGACCTGCTCGGGGGTGAGCGCGTCCAGCAGCACCCGGGCGACGGCGTCGTCGAGGGCCGCCGTGGCGATTCCGCGGCAGCCGGGTGCCTTCTTCCCGTCGCGGCGGGAGTGGCACTCGTAGCTGGCCCGGTCGCCGCCCTGGTAGTTGGCCACCATCGGCCCGCCGCAGCTGCCGCAGTAGATGATGCCCTGGCACAGCGCGCTGCCCTCCCGGACCGTGCGGGCCCCGGAGGCGGTCCAGTTGGCCGACAGCCGGGCCTCGATGGCCAGGTACTCCTCCCAGGTGACGTAGCCGTGATGGTGGTCCTTGATCAGCACCTTCCACTGCGCGCGGGGGACCTCGGCGGTCACGGTGCGGACGTTCCCGTCAGCGTCGACCGTCTTGCGGGTG
>JAICUO010000256.1 GCA_025935815.1 Streptosporangiaceae bacterium | reverse complement strand
TCGTCGATGACGGCAGCTCCGACGGCACCGGGCGCGTCGCGACCGCCCTCGGCGCGTGCCCCGAGGGCGGAAGCCCCCGCCGCGCCCCGCTGACCGTCGTGGACGGACGGCCGCGACCGGAGGGCTGGGCGGGCAAGGTCTGGGCGATGCAGCAGGGCGTCGAGGCGCAGCGAGGCCCCGGTGACCACGGCTACATCCTGTTCACCGACGCCGACATCGAATGGGCGCCCGGCGTGCTGCGCGACCTGGTCACGGCGGCCGAGCGCGACGACCGGGCGCTGGTCTCGCAGATGGCCCTGCTGCGCGCGCAGGCCGGCTGGGAGAAGGTCGTCGTGCCCGCCTTCGTGTACTTCTTCGCGCAGCTGTTCCCGTTCAAGCGAGTCAACGACCCCCGCGCCCGCACCGCCGCCGGCGCCGGCGGCTGCATGCTCATCCGCCGGGCCGCCCTCGCCAAGGCCGGCGGCCTTGAGCGGATCAAGGGCGCGCTCATCGACGACGTGGCGCTCGGCACGCTGCTGAAGCGGGACGGCAACCGGACCTGGCTCGGCCTCACTACCGACATCCGCAGCGTGCGGCCCTACCCCCGGCTGGCCGACCTGTGGCAGATGATCGCCCGGTCGGCCTACGTGCAGCTGCGCTACTCCTCGCTGCTGCTAGCCGGGACGGTCGTCGGCCTGCTGTTCCTGTACGCGGCCCCGCCCGCGGGGCTGCTCACCTGGATAGCCGCCGCGGCCGCCGGCAACGTAACGGCGGCCGCGCTGCCCGGCGCCGCCGGCCTGGCAGGCCTGGCGCTGATGTCGCGCAGCTACCTCCCCATGCTGCGCCTGTACCGGCTGTCGCCGCTGCGCGCCCCGTCCCTGCCGCTCATCGCGATCCTCTACGCCGCGATGACCGCCGACTCCGCCCGCCGCCACTACAGCGGCCGCACCGTCAGCTGGCGCGCCCACCCCCCACGCTCGTGAGCGCCCGCCGGCAACCCAGGCCAATGACTCGCGAATTGGCTCTCCAGCTCCGGCGGGCCAGCCGCTAGCCTCGCTTGCATGCGAGTTCCGGAGATCAAGCTGTGGACAGGCCGGCCCGACGACAGCGGGGAGGTCACCCGCCAGTTCCTCATCGCTGACGTGTTCACCGGCACCCCGCTCGAGGGCAACCAGCTCGGCATCTTCCCCGACGGGCGCGGGCTTTCCGCCGAGCTGATGCAGCAGGCGACCCGGGAGATGAACTACTCCGAGACGGTCTTCTTCCTGCCGCCCGATGATCCCGCCACGGCGGACGCCCGCGTTCGCATATTCACTCCCGGCAGTGAGCTGCCGTTCGCGGGGCACCCCACCCTCGGATCGGCCTGGGTGCTGGGCGAGCTCCTGGGCAAGGACACCATCACGCTGCAGCTGGGCGTGGGCCGGGTGCCGGTGGAACTCGAGCGTGACCCGGCGGGCGCCATCACCTTCGGCCGCATGTCACAGCCCGTTCCCGGGCTGGACGGGCCGTTCGGCCGTGCCCAGGAGCTGATCGCGGCCCTCGGGGCCGAGCCCGCGCCCGGCAGCCTGCCAATGGAGACCTACGTCAACGGCCCGGTCAACGTCTACGTCGAGTTCCCCGATGAGAAGACGGTCGCCGCGCTCGATCCGGACATGCAGCGGCTCGGCCGGATCCCGGCCAACGTCAGCTGCTTCGCCCAGGCCGGCCCCGGCCGGGTGACCACCCGCATGTTCGCGCCCGCCCTGGGCGTGACCGAGGACCCCGCGACCGGCTCGGCCTGCGGGCCGCTGGCCGTCCACCTGGCCCGGTACGGGCGCATCGGCTTCGGCGAGGAGATCGAGGTCCGCCAGGGCGCGCAGATCGGCCGGCCGTCTGTCCTGTACGCCCGGGTCGACGGGTCAGCCGGGTCGTCCCCAGGGGATGCCGAGATCGACCGCGTGCTCGTCGGCGGCCGCGCCGTCGTCGTCGCCCACGGCCACTACCGCCTGCGCTAGCTGGTGACGATCTCCGCGATCACGCCGCTGGCCACGCCGCGCGCTGACGCGGCCCAGTTCCCGGCATAACCCAAGCGTGCCGCGCACCTCCCCGCCCCCGCAATGCCCGGCCCGCGACCGTGGGGACGGGGGGCTTGGTGTGCACCCCCCGGGAAGGAGATGATGGGGCGCGGAGCAGCGTTTCGTTAAGTACAGGGAAAGGCAGGGGCTGGGCAATGACGATCAGCGTTTCCGGTGTCGTGGCGCGAGGCAAGGGCGAGCCTGTCCAGGTGACCGAGGTGCTTGTGCCGGACCCGGGCCCGGGTGAGGCGCTGGTCCGGATCCAGGCGTGCGGGGTGTGCCACACCGACCTGCACTACAAGATGGGCGGGATCGGCGATGACTTCCCGTACCTGCTCGGGCATGAGGCATCCGGGGTCGTCGAGGCGGTCGGCGCCGACGTGACCGAGGTCGCGCCCGGCGACTTCGTGATCCTCAACTGGCGCGCGGTGTGCGGGCAGTGCCGCGCGTGCCAGCGGGGCCGTCCCTGGTACTGCTTTGCCACCCATAACGCTACCCAGAAGATGACGCTCGCCGACGGCACGCCGCTGTCGCCGGCTCTCGGGATCGGCGCCTTCGCCGAGAAGACGCTGGTCGCGGCCGGCCAGTGCACGAAGGTCAACCCGGCCATCGCGCCGGCCACCGCGGGCCTGCTCGGCTGCGGCGTGATGGCCGGCCTGGGCGCGGCCATCAACACCGGCGGCGTCTCCCGGGGCGACACCGTGGCCGTGATCGGGTGCGGCGGCGTTGGCGACGCCGCGATCCTCGGCGCCCGGCTGGCCGGCGCGAAGACGATCATCGGCGTGGACATCGATGACCGCAAGCTGGAGTGGGCGCGCGAGTTCGGCGCCACCCACGTGATCAACTCCAAGGCCGCCGACCCGGTGGCGGGCATCAAGGAGCTGACCGGCGGGTTCGGCGCCGACGTGGTGATCGAGGCGATCGGCCGCCCCGAGACCTACAAGCAGGCGTTCTTCGCCCGTGACCTCGCCGGGGTCGTCGTCCTCGTCGGCGTCCCCACGCCGGAGATGCAACTGGACCTGCCGTTGCTGGAGGTATTCGGCCGCGGCGGGGCGCTCAAGTCGTCCTGGTACGGCGACTGCCTGCCCAGCCGCGACTTCCCGATGCTCGTTGACCTGCACCTGGACGGGCGCCTGCCGCTGGACAAGTTCGTGTCGGAGACCATCGGGCTCGGCGACGTCGAGGCGGCGTTCGCGAAGATGGAGCATGGCGAGGTGCTGCGCAGCGTGGTTGTCCTTTGACGAGGATCGCGATGTGGTCCGGGCCGCGGACCGTTTCCACGGCGATGATGCGCGCCTGGGAGAACCGGCCGGACACCGTCGTCGTCGACGAGCCGCTCTACTCGTTCTACCTGGCCGAAACCGGCCTGGACCATCCCGGCCGCGATGAGGTGATCGCCGCCCAGTCACCGGACTGGGAGGCGGTGCTGGCCGCGCTGGCCTCCGATCCGCTGCCGGACGGGGTGACCGTCGCCTACGCCAAGCACATGACGCACCATGTGCTGCCGTCGGTGGACCTGACGGCGTTCAAGCCGTTCCGGCACGCGTTCTTGATCCGGGACCCGCGCCTGCTGCTCGCCTCCTACGCACGCGTGCGGTCCGCGCCGACCCTCGATGACCTGGGACTCCGCCAGCAGGCGGCGCTCTTTGAGGCGTTCGGCGGCCCGGTCATCGACTCAACCGACCTGCTGGCCGCCCCGGAGGCGGGCCTGCGCGCGCTGTGCGGCGCCCTCGACGTGCCGTTCGACGCCGCGATGCTGTCCTGGCCGCCGGGACCGCGCGACAGCGACGGCGTGTGGGCGCCGTACTGGTATGAGAGCGTCTGGCGGTCAACCGGCTTCACCTGGGCCGCCCCGGCCGCATCGCCAGCCCCGGCCGCCCCCGGTCAGGCGCCCGCCCCGCTCCCGCCCGCGCTGGAGCCGCTCGCCCGGCAGTGCCTGCCTTATTACCAGCGCCTGTCGGAGCACAAGCTCAAGTTCGGCGGGTAGCCCGCATGCTGCAGAAGTTCGATGAGCGCAACCGCGACCTGATCGTCAGCGTCGGCGGCACGCTGTCCCACCGCGACCAGGCGGCGGTGAGCCCGTTCGACTCGGCCGTGCAGGGCGGCGACGCCGTCTGGGAGGGGCTGCGGCTCACCAACGGCCGCATCTTCGGCCTTGAGGAGCACCTTGCGCGGCTGCGCCGCTCCGCGCACGCGCTCGCGTTCGACGCCGTCCCCGCCGACGCGGAGATCATCGCCGAGATCCGGCGCACCCTGGCCGCCAACGGGATGCGCGACGGCGTCCACATCCGGCTGACGCTGACCCGGGGGGTGAAGCTGACCTCGGGCATGGACCCCCGGCTCAACGCCAGCGGGCCCACCCTGATCGTGCTCGCCGAGTTCAAGGACCCGGTCTACGACCTCGCCGGGATCACGCTGGTCACCTCCAGCGTGCGCCGCCCGGCGCCGGACTGCCTGGACCCGAAGATCCACCACAACAACCTGCTGCCATCCATCCTCGCCAAGATCGAGGCCAACGTCGCCGGCGCCGACGACGCCGTGATGCTCGACCACCGCGGCTTCATCGCCGAGACCAACGCGACGCACATCTTCCTGGTGCTGTATCCCCTGGGGAGACGACCCCGCGGACCAGCATCCGTACCCCCCGAGGCCGCCGACGCGGCCAGCTCCCACGCCCATCCGGCCAGCAACGGGCCCGTCCTGGCCACGCCGTCGACCGCCTCCTGCCCCGAGGGGATCACCCGCGGCGCCGTGCTGGCGCTGGCTGCCGAAGCCCGGATCCCCGTCGCCGTCGGCGACTACACGCTGCCGCAGCTGTACAACGCGAGCGAGGTGTTCGTTACCGGCACGATGGGCGGGCTCGCCCCGGTCGTCGCCGTCGACGGGCGCCGCATCGGCGACGGCGGAACCGGCCCGGTCACCAAGCGGCTCACCGAGCTCTACGCGGCCCGCGTGCGGGCCAGCGGAACCCCGATCGGGTAACTCCCCGGCGATCCGGCCGTCCTCCAGCCGCAGCACCGCGTCGGCCAGGTCAATCAGCGCCGGGTCGTGCGTGGCGACCAGCGCGGTGACCCCTTCGGAGCGGACCACGTCCCGCAGCAGCCGCATGATCTGCTTGCCGGTCTCCTGATCGAGCTGCCCGGTCGGCTCATCGGCCAGCAGCAGCCCCGGCCGGATCGCCAGCGCCCGGGCGATGGCCACCCGCTGCTGCTGCCCGCCCGAAAGCTCACCGGGCCGCTGCCGCGTGTGATCGGCCAGTCCGACCAGGTCGAGCATCCGCGCCACCCGCTCCTCCCGCTCCCGCGGGGCGACCCCGGCGATCCGCAGCGGGACCCCGACGTTCTCCGCCGCCGACAGCACCGGCAGCAAGCCGAACGACTGGAAGATGTACGCAACCGTCTCCCGGCGCAGCCGGACCCGGTCGTGCTCGCGCATCGCCCCGACGTCTCGCCCGGCCACCCGGACCGATCCGCCGTCCGCCGTGTCCAGTCCGCCGACCACGTTGAGGAGGGTGGTCTTGCCCGACCCGGACCGGCCGCGCAGCGCCACCAGCTGTCCCTCGCCCACGCTGAAGGTGACCCCGCGCAGCGCGGCGGTCGCCGTCGGGCCGCTGCCGTAGGTGCGGGTCACGTCCCGCACGTCGATCATGGCGGTCACCTCGCGCCTTCCGCACTGTCCCGGCCGGCACTGTCCCGGCCGGCCGCGTGCCCGTTCCCGTGCCCGTTGGCCTTGTTCCCGTTGGCCCTGTCCCCGTTGGCACTGTCGGCCCACACCCCGATGTGGTCGGGGTTCTGCTCCAGCCGGACCCGGTCGCGCATGCCCAGCGCCTCCGTCATCTCCCGGGGGAGCTGCAATCGCCCGGCCCGGTCGAGCACCGCGTACTCGACCGCGTGCCCGAGGTCATCCGCGGTCCCGTCGCCCGCCGCCGCGCGCAGCGTCTCCGTGCTCGTCCGCCCGTCCCGGATCGCGATGACCCGCCGCACCATCGAGGAGACCGCGGGGTCGTGCGTCACGATGAGCACCGTGACCCCGAGCGCGGAGTTGGCCGTCTGCAGCGCCCCGAACACCGTGGCCGCCGTCACGCTGTCCAGCTCCCCGGTCGGCTCGTCGGCCAGCAGGACCGACGGTGAGTTCGCGATCGCCACCCCGATCGCCACCCGCTGCTGCTCGCCGCCCGACATCTGGTCCGGCCGCCGCGGCCCGCAGTGCGCCACCCCCAGGGCCTCCAGCAACTCAGCGCAACGAGACCGTCGCGCCTGCCCCGGTGCGCCCGCCAACCGCATCGGGAGCTCCACGTTCTGCGTTCCGGTCAGGTAGGGGAGCAGGTTCCGGGCCGTCTGCTGCCAGATGAACCCGACCGTCGAGCGCCGGTACGCCAGGCGCTGCCGCGCCGACATGCTCGCCAGGTCGTGCCCGTCCACCCGCACCGATCCCGCGGTCGGCACGTCCAGGCCGGCCAGGATGTTCATCAGCGTCGACTTGCCGCTGCCCGACGCCCCGACCAGGGCCGTCAGCTCGCCCTTCCCCACCGTCAGGTCGAGTCCCTGCAGCGCCTGGACCTCGATCCCCTCGGCCTGGTAAATGCGGACCAGCCGGTCGCAGGCGATCAGCGCCCCGTCTCCGAATTGGGTCATCATCCCTCCCCGCGCATCTGCGGCGCGATGCCAAGGCGTCGCCCGGCCCGTATCTCTATGGTCAGCGCCAGCGCCGCGAGGACCGCCAGCCCCGCCGCCGGCAGCCCGATCGACAGGGCGTCCGGCCCGAACGACACTGGGGTGCCCGCCCCGGTGAACGCCGACAAGTCGATGACCGGCCCCAGCGTCCCGGGCAGCAGCAGCGTGCACGCCGCCCCCGCGACGGCGGCCGCCAGCACCGCCGGGCCGACCTCCAGCAGCACCAGCCACGCCCGCTGCCGCGGGCTGAGCCCCATGGTCGCCAGCCGGGCCAGCGTCCGCTCCCGGCCGGCCGCCCCCAGCGCCAGCACCAGCAGCAAGACCGTCAGCCCGAGCACCGCCGACGCCGTCACCGCCAGGGCGAACAGGTCGAAGACGCCGTGCTGCAGCGGCGCCTGGGTCAGCTGCGCCAGCAGCTGGCCGCGAACGGCGGCCTGCGCGCCCGGCAGGTCCGCCGCCAGGACGGCGGCCAGCCGCGCCTGGTCGATGTTCGCGCCGGCCAGCAAGATCACGTTGGGGGAGGCCGGCAGGCTCACCCCGTGCAGCGCCGAGATCGGCGCCACCAGGAACGACCCGATCCCCGGGAGCGCGGGCGTGCTGGACAGCACCCCCGCCACGTGGATGGTGACCGGCTGGATCACCGGGGGCCGCGCGGTCGCCGATCCGGTGCCCAGCATGGCCGCCACGTCCGGGGACGCCAGCACCGGCACCGTATCGCCAAGCACGGGGCCGCCCGCCGCCGGCGCCAGTAGCCGGGCCGGCATCCCCGGCCAGTAGCCGGGGATGGCCGCCACCAGGGCCGCGTAGGCCGCCGGGTCCACCGCGATGCCGGTCACCTGCTGGCCGCCGGACAGGCTCCAGGCGTCCCGGTAGATCGTGGCCGCGTGCCGCACCCCCGGCACCCCGGCGATCGCGCGGACCTCATCGGGGGAGAACGTGACGTTCCCCTGCGGCCCCAGGCCGATGCCCTCGGTCGGGCCGGGGGTGATGGA
This sequence comes from Streptosporangiaceae bacterium, assembly GCA_025935815.1. Classification (GTDB taxonomy): domain Bacteria; phylum Actinomycetota; class Actinomycetes; order Streptosporangiales; family Streptosporangiaceae; genus Trebonia. The sequence continues at coordinate 2,900 of JAICUO010000256.1, read as the reverse complement.
CACGTCGGCCCCGACCGCCAGCCACGACGCGGTGACGTCCCCGGCCGTGATCCCGGCCCGCACCATCCCGCCGAACGCGGCCACCGTGAGCCCCAGCACCAGCGCGAACGTCGGCAGCGCTGGGGTCAGCGCGGTCCTCGTCGCCCCCGCCAGCGCCAGGAACGCGGTCGCCCCCCGCCGCCGGGCCGCTATCCGCAGGCCGCCGCGCAGCGCCAGCGGGTACAGCCGCTGCTCGACGATCACCACCGGGACCGCCACCAGCGCGGGCCCGGCGCTGGTGAACAGATCACCCGCCGACGTGCCGTGCTCGCGCAGCACGACGAGGGCGGCGATCGCCAGCGCGCACGCGGTGACCTCGGCGACCCCGCGCGCCGCCTGCCGGGCGCCCGCGGACCGCCGGGGCCGGGCGCGGCGCGGCGATGTTAGCCCGTGCCGCTGCGGCCACGCCCCCGCCACGGCCGGCCCCAGGCCGGCGATGATGAGCACGCCCCCCGCCACCAGCCACGGGAACGTTCCCGGGGGCAGGCCGCCGGGGATCGCGAAGATCACGATCAGCGCCGCCAGCGCGGCCGCCGGGACGCAGCCGACCAGCGCGCCGCGCAGCCCCGTCCAGGTGAGCTGGCGCAGTGACGCTCCCCGGGCGCGCATCAGCGTGAGCTCCGGCTCCCGGCGCAGCGCGACCATCCGCCCCGCCAGCGCCAGCACGACCGCGGCGGTCAGCGCCAGGCTCGCCACCAGCAGCGCCTGCAGCGTGTCGAGCCCGGTCGCGGTGGCCAGGAATTCCCGCAACGGCTGCTGCAGGCCGGTGGTGACGGACAGCGCGGTCGACGACGCTTCCAGGTCGCCGGGCATCGCCGCCGGCTCGCTGGTGACCCTGCTGAGCGCGTCGTACAGCGGCTGGGCCGCATCGCCCTGGATCCCGCTCACCGTCAGCGGGATCTGCCAGGTCATGTTCAGCCGGGGCCCGAGGACGCGCTGCAGCGCGAGGACCTCGGCCGGCGCGACGAACACGGTGCCGATCCAGTAGGACGGCGCGTCGGGGTTCGGCTCGACCAGCGCCGGCCGCGCCGCCGTCGGGTCAGTCGTCCAGAACGTCGAGCCGGGGTCCCGCGGCGCGATCACGCCGGTGACCGTCAAGACGACCTGCCCGGACACCCCCAGGTTGGGCACGTTGACGCTGATCACCGACCCGGGGCGCAAGCCGAACCGCTTGGCCGTCGCCACCGTGACCGCGACGTTCAGCGGTACCCGGACCGCGGTGCCGGCCCCGACCGGAGGCTGGCCAGCCGCCGCCCGCGCCGCCGGGCCCTCGGGAGCTTCAGGGTAGGCGCCTGCCACCAGCCTCGCATACCGGGTGAACGGCGAGCGGTACATCACCTCAACCTGGGCTGCTGCGCCGTGCAGGGCCGGGAGCGACTGCGCCACCGCCAGCTCGTCGGTGCTCATCCCCGCCCAGGCCTGTTGCAGCGGGGCGGGCCGTAGCGGGCCGCTGGTGAAGTCGCGCCGCAGCTGGCTGGTCACCGCGGCGACCTCGTCGTCGGTGATCGCCTGCGCCTGCGTGCTGGACAGGAAGGCATCCGCCAGCGGCGTGGTGAACCCGGTCCAGTTCGCCGATACCTCCAGCGATCGCGCCAGCGGCGTCGTCCCGTCCAGCAGCTGGCGCAGCGCGTCGGTCCGCGAGGTGAGCGCGAGCTTGGGGCCGGCCAGCGCCAGCAGCACGCACCCGGCGGCCAGCAGCGCCAGCGCCAGCGTTGCCCCCGATCCCAGGCCGGTCCGCGACCCCGCGCCCGCCCGGATCCTCGTCCTGCCCGACCGCGTCATCACTGACCGCGTCATCACTGGCCCCGTCATGCCTGGCTCGCCCGCAGCTCGGCCGCCGGGTCGGGGCGGCGGATCATCACGACCGCCGCCACCAGCACCGGCAGCACCGCGACGGCGGCCGCCAAGGCCAGCGCCTGCGGCAGGTCCAGCATCGTCAGCGGCGGCGGCGTGGGGCGGGTCGCGTTCCCGGTCAGCGTGACCGCGGGCACCAGCAGGTGCGCCACGATCACCCCCAGCAGCAGCCCCAGCGCCGCCGACATGACGCTCAGCAGCAGCTTCTCCAGGCACAGTTGCGCGGCCGCCGACCGGGTCGACACCCCCAGCGCGGCCAGCAGCGCGTTCTCCGACCGGCGGCCGCGCACCCCGGTCGCGATCGACACGCAGAACCCGGTGATGGCCAGCAGCGCCGCCGCGGCCGCCAGCGCCAGCAGCGCCTGCTGCGGCGCCGCCGCCAGCGGGTCCCCGGTCAGCCCCGCCCGCAGCCCCGAGGCGGTGGTCAGCGCCGCGCCCGCCGGGATCCGGGCCGGCGCGGCCGTCAGCCACCATTGCGTGACCGGCAGCGGGGACGCGCCCGCGACGGCCAGGAACTCCCCGGCCGTCGACAGGTCGACGATGAGCGCGGCGCCTGTGGAGACACTGCCGCCGCCGGGCGCGATGGTGGGGAAGGCGCGCACCGCCCCGACGATGCGGACCGGCACCGTCACCCCCTCGAGGGTGGCGGTGACCGTGCTCCCCACCCGCGCGGGCGCCGAGTCGAGGAACGCCTGGGTGGCCAGGCCCGGGATCGCCGCCAGCCGCGGCGGCGCCGCCGTCAGCGCGATCTGGCCGTCCAGCGGCTGCGGCGACTGGGTCGCCTCGGCGCCCGGCGCGATCGCCCGGCCGAACCCGGTGTCGAAGGACAGCGAGGCGGTGTTACCGGAGGTACTGCCACTGCCCGGGTTGACCCTGCTCCCGCTTCCGGTGGCCTGCCACCCGGTCACCGCGGGGCCGGCCGCCTCGCCAAAGGTGCCGCTGGAGTTCTGCAGGAGGTCCAGGTCCGCCGACGACACCGCCCGGCTCCAGCCGCGCAGTGACGGGCC
>JAICUO010000166.1 GCA_025935815.1 Streptosporangiaceae bacterium | reverse complement strand
GGGGGGGGGGGGCCCCCCCCCCCGCCCCCGGGCCGGGCTGGGGGTCACCGCGCGTGTCAAGGCCTGAGCCTGAGATGACTGTCACGCGCGGATCGCGATAATTCGCGGGATGCCGGGCAGTTGCCGATCATGAAACGCGAGGTCTGGCCCGGCGAGCCGTATCCGCTGGGAGCGTGGTACGACGGCATCGGCACGAACTTCACGCTGTTCTCGGAGGTAGCCGAGGGCGTCGAGCTGTGCCTGTTCGACGCCGCGGGCGGCGGCGAGGAGCGGGTGGACATCCGCGAGGTGGACGGTTACGTCTGGCACTGCTTCCTGCCGGGCGTCGGCCCCGGGCAGCGGTACGGCTACCGGGTGCATGGCCCGCACGACCCGGAGGCGGGGCTGCGCTGCAATCCCGCGAAGTTGCTGCTCGACCCGTACGCGAAGGCGGTCGACGGGCAGGTGACCTGGAGCCCGGCCGTGTACGGCTACCCGCTCGGCGGCGACGACCGCAAGCGCGATGACGGCGACAGCGCCGCGTTCATGCCGAAGGCCGTTGTGGCCAACCCGTGGTTCGAGTGGGGGGACGACCGCCCGCTGCGGATCCCGTGGCATGAGACGGTGGTGTACGAGGCCCACGTCAAGGGCATGACCATGCGCCATCCCGAGGTGCCGGAAAACCTGCGCGGCACCTACGCCGGCCTGGCCCACCCCGCCGTGGTCGAGCACCTGACCCGGCTGGGGGTCACCGCGGTGGAGCTGATGCCGGTGCACCACTTCCTGCACGACCACTACCTGACCGATCAGGGCCTGCGGAACTACTGGGGCTACAACTCCATCGGCTTCCTCGCCCCCGACGCCGGGTACTCGGCGTGGGGAGTGGAGCAGGTGACCTCGGAGTTCCGGTACCTGGTGAAGACGATGCACGCGGCCGGGATCGAGGTGATCCTGGACGTCGTCTACAACCACACCGCCGAGGGCAACCACCTGGGGCCGCTGCTGTCGTTCAAGGGCATCGACAACCCCTCGTACTACCGGCTGGCCGAGGATTACCGGTACTACTTCGATACCACCGGCACCGGGAACACGCTGAACATGCGGCACCCGCACGTGCTGCAGCTGATCATCGACTCACTGCGCTACTGGGTGACGGAGATGCACGTGGACGGGTTCCGGTTCGACCTCGCCGCCAGCCTCGCCCGGCAGTTCCACGAGGTCGACCGGCTGTCGGCGTTCTTCGACCTGATCCAGGTCGACCCGGTCGTCAGCCAGGTCAAGCTCATCGCCGAGCCCTGGGACCTCGGCGAGGGCGGGTACCAGGTCGGCAACTTCCCCACCCTGTGGTCGGAGTGGAATGGCCGCTACCGCGACACCGTCCGGGACTACTGGCGGGGCACCGACCGCACGCTGGCCGACTTCGGCTACCGGCTGGCCGGCAGCTCGGACCTGTACGGCAACGCCGGGCGGCACCCGCACGCCAGCGTCAACTTCATCACCGCGCACGACGGGTTCACCCTCACCGACCTGGTCTCCTACGACCACAAGCACAACGAGGCGAACGGCGAGGGCAACCGGGACGGCACCGACGACAACCGGTCCTGGAACAGCGGCGCGGAAGGCCCCGCCGACGACCCCGCCATCCTGGAGACCCGCCGGCGGCGCCGGCGGGCGCTGATGACCACGCTGCTGCTCAGCCAGGGCGTCCCGATGATCCGGCACGGCGACGAGATCGGCCACACCCAGCAGGGCAACAACAACGCCTACTGCCAGGACAACGAGATCTCCTGGCTGGACTGGGAGCGGGCCGACACTGACTTCCTCGGCTTCTGCGCGGGGCTCATCGAGTTCCGCCGCCAGCACCCCGTCTTCCGGCGGCGGCGCTTCTTCGAGGGCGAGCCCTTCGCCGGCACCCGGCAGTCCGACGCCGACATCGGCTGGTTCCGGCCGGACGGCGAGCAGATGTCACCGGAGGACTGGAACGCCGGGTTCGCCAAGTCGGTGGCCGTCTTCCTCAACGGCGGCGCGCTGCCCGATCCGGACCGGCGCGGCCGGCGGGTCACCGATGACTCCTTCCTCATGCTGTTCAACGCCCACCACGACGACGTCACCTTCGCGCTCCCCGGCCGCGCGTTCGGGCGGCAGTGGGCGGCCGACATCGACTCGGCCGATACCGCCGCCGCCCCGTCCCGGCGGAGGACGCACCGGGCCGGCGCCAAGGTCGCCGTCACCGCCAGGAGCGTCCAGGTCCTGCGCCGCCTCCAGTGATCCGGCAGTGATCCGCCCGGCCTCGGCCAGGTCCGCGACGTCGTCGATCGCGGCGGTCGACGGCTCCTCGTCGGAGAGCATCGCTCACGATCGCCCGCCATCCCGTGTCCGCCACAAGGTGCGCCGCGCGCGCGGCGCGTCCTGCGGAAACACGGACTCCCAGAGGTCGCGCTTGCCCGGCCCGACCTGGCGAGCCACCTCGTCATACCACGCGTCGAACTCGGCCGGGGAGAGTGCCGCGGCGAAGTCGCGGACGATGGCCGCCAGCTGATCTTGGCGCTTACCGGGCAAGTCCTCGAAGTCCAGGCAGGTCACGCACCATCGGCCGTCGCTGATGAGGTCCCGTGTGCCGAGCGTCTGGCCCCACCGCTGCACGAGCAGCCGGGGGAGCGGCGACTTGAGCTCGGCCAAGACGACGGCGCCGAGGTAGGGGTGGCTCGCGTGGAGGCAGGCGGCCAGCACCTCGTCCAGCCGCGCCTCGACCACGGCCGGGTCCGCCTTGCGGAGCGCCGCGACCGTGTCCTCAAGGTAGGCCGCGTCGGTCCGCAGCCGGTCCGCGCCCGCCCGGTCGATGAACGCCCGCACGCGCTTGTCCTCCTCGAGAATGCGCGTGAGGCCGTCCGCCGCGGGTGCCTTGCCGCGCCGGTCGAGCCGGTCCAGCAGGTCCAGGAGCGCCCGCGTGGGCTTCTTCGACATCAGCGTGAGCTCCTCGGCGGCGCGCGCGGAAATCGCGTACTCGACGTCAAAGGAGTCGGGCAACTCGGTGAGCACGATGACGGCCACTTCCCCGGTGACGGCCCGCCAGTCGATGAGCGCCCGCTGCAGCCCGGTCGACGCCGCGGCCGGCGACTCGGTGCTGCGCACGATGCGGCCGAGGAGCTCGCGCAGCCGCGCCACCCGCCCGGCCCGGTCCGCGGCGATCAGCGACGCCTGGATGTGGCAGTCGAGCGGGTCACTCAGGTCCGCGCGGCTGGCGAAGTACTGGTTCAGCCGGCGGATGTTCCCCGCGACGGACTGGATGCCGCTGGTGGCGGCCCGGTGCCGCAGTTCATCGTGCGCGCAGTCCAGGACCTGCTCGTGCAGCGCCCAGTTGTCCGGCTGATATCCAGCGGGATGGTCGATCCAGCCGCGTGCGAAGTCGCGGAGTCGCTGGTGCAACGGAGCCGCGAGCTCTGGGGTGATGCCGTGCCGCCGGGCCAGGCCCAGCAGCCGGTCGGCCTGCTGGTTGGAGCCCAGCAAGATGGCCGAGGACAGCTCGCTTTCCGCGTCCCTGGCGGTGCCGGGGTCCAGCGGCGCCGGGGGGAGCACATCCAGGACCGGCGCGAGTCCGAGGCCGTTGCGGATCTGCGCGAGCTCGGCGGAGAGCAGCCGCACGCGCACCCCCACCGGATCGATGTCCAGGCGCTTGCCCGCGACGGCGCGATCGAGCCAGCGCAGCGCGTCGGCGGTCGGCGCGGAGTCGAGGATCAGCGCCGCCACCTGCGGGCCGTACTCGGCGAGCAGTTCCTGGCGGGCGCCGGATATCCAGCGGAACAACGCGGCCGGCTCCGGCAGCGCCTCGTCCGGCCGGGTCAGCGCCCACGCGGTGAGCATGGCGTCACGGCCACCCAGGTGCGGTCGCGGATCGCCGAGCACCTCGGCCAGTTCGACTGCGTCGAGCACGTCGTAGGCGTCCCCGTCCCCGGCGAGCTTCGCCGTGAAGAACGCCGCCCGCTCGCTCACCGGCTCCTCGTCCGCGGTGCCCGTCCTGGCGTCCAGGACGAAGACCGACCCCCCGCGCCCCGGGGCCAGCTGCGGGAACAGCGCGGCCGGCGCGGCGACGATCCGGTGCTCGGCCCGCAGTGGTATCGAGCTGAACACCTTGAACGACGCCTTGAGCGCGTGCCGCGACGGCAGCAGGAGCGTGGCCGCCGCGATCCAGGTCATGGCCTCGTCGGGACTGTCGGAGACGATCACCGCGCGCCTGCCATCCGGGTCTTCCAGCAAGGTGAGCAGCCGGGCGAGGATGGTCACGCGTCCCGGGCGGGCGCGCGCCCAGTCCGCGACCGCCTGCGACGTCAGCGGCCCCGCCTCGAGTTCGGCGGCATCCAGCGGCGCGCATTCCTTTCCCGGGAACGGCGAGTCCCGCCACAACGGCGAGCGCCACAGCTGGGCGGGCCGGACCGCGCCGTACAGGTCGCCATCCCTGGCGAGCAAGGAGTCGGTGAGGTGATTGCCATCACGCCCGCCCGCCGCGGTCTTGCCCAGGTAGCAGCTTTGCGCCGTGCCGTACCCCTCGTCGCTGGCGTGCGCGAGCCCCATCGGGAACTCCGCGACGGGCCGCTTCTCGCTGAGCCAGGCGACCTGGACTTCGTACAGCAGCCAGCGGACCGCCAGGGCCGACTGTCCCGCGTCGACCCCGGGTGACTGAGATTGCACCTGGAAGCCGCTGCCCGCCCCGCGACCAGTGCCTGGCAGGCAATCGGTGTAGAGCAGCCGGTCGAAGGCGTCGGCGGTCATGCCGTCCGCACGGTCCCTGCCTTGGACAGCAGCCAGAGCACCGGATCCTCGACCCGGTGCGGGCGCACCCCTCCGACGGCGACCCTGGAGTTCTCGTAGTCCGGCTCGGCGCCGAGCGCGGAGACGCCGAAGTACCGGAAGTCCTTGTAGTTCAGCCGCAGGTGCGTGTCGACGTCCTGCGCGTTCCACTGGTGCAGCAGGGCCAGCACGTGCTCATGGACGGCCTGCCCGTCGGCGTTGACGTAGGCCGGGACCCCGGGCGCGGTCGTCATCAGCGGGTTACCGCGGTCCAGCGTGGGGAAGAACGCGTCGACCTTGGTGAACACGACCGCGACGGGGATCGCTATCTTCTTGCCCTTCTTCAGGTCGTGCTCGATCCGGAGCATCTCGGTGATGTTGGTCACCACGCGCAGCGGGGTGTCCTCATCCACGTTGATCGCCGCGTCCGGCAGGTTGAGCGTGGCCCGCGCGCCGGGCAGGGCGAACGGATCGAGCAAGACAACCAGCCCGTCGCAGACCGACAGGTACTGAAGCGTGAACGCGGTCGACACGTCGTTCAGGTCCTCGCCCGCGGTGTCGACGAGCGAGAGCATGGTCGAATCGATCGAGGTACGCCCCCAGCGGCTGGCCTCCTGGCGCCAGCGCAGCAAGACCGGCGAGGAATGCTGCCGGGCACCGGAGCCGAGCGCGCTGGTGGGAGGCGGCAGCGACCCGCCCTTGAACAGCGGGGCCTCCCGGTTGGCCTGGTAATCGCTCACGCCCTGGTGGCCGTCGGGGTTGTCGGTGGCCAGTGAGATGTCCGCGTCGTACCGCTTGCCGATGGTGTCGCGCAGATGCTTGACCAGCACGGTCATCAGCACGGTCTTGCCGCTGCCCTTCGCCCCGACCAAGCCGATCATGGGACTGGCGGACTCGGCGAAGTCCGACGGCAGCGCGGTATGGCACTTCGGGCACGCGCGCAGGTTCGTCTTGCCGCCGCACGTCGGGCAGTAAGCCGGCCCCTTGGCCCCCTCGGGGGGCGGGAACGAGCAATAGGTCTCCAGCGTGGACTTGGTCAGCTCCCGGCGTGCCTTGTCCGCCTCCTTCTTGCACTCGACAGAGCCCCGGCCGAGGCACTGGTACCACAGCCGGGCGACGTCAATCCGGTGGAAGCAGAACGGGCAGACGGCGAACGAGGCCACTATGTCTCCTTGAGGTGCGCGATAGGCGGGTCAACCAGCCGCGCCTTCCCGGCGACGACGAAGCACCGGACCCAGAACGGCTTCCTGATCGAGCCGGGGATGGTGGCCCGGAGCTCCAGCGGGCCACTCGAGTGCGGCAGCACCGTTTCGAGGATCGGCTGGCCATCGGACACGCTGGCCGGCATCACGCGGCCGTGGCGGGCGATCATCACCACCCGCACGCCCGGGCACGGCCGGTCGACGGTGAACACCACCTTCTTCTTCCGCCCGCCGAGCGGCCCCATCGCTGGCCCGACGTTCGCCACGTCGTATCCGATCGGCGCCTCCACCACGTGGGTGATCTCCGCGGACACCGGCGGTGACGTGAATGCCTTCCCGCCGACATTGATCACGGCGCGCACTTCGAGATGGCACGGCCCGGTGCCCAGCGGGACCCGGAAGCCTCCCGCCGACCGGTACTGCCCCTGGTCGACCTGCCTGACGTCCTCTTCGCCGTCGAGTCGCCAGCTCACCTCGGCGACCTGCGCGTTCGCGGGCCACTCCCAGGACACCGTGGCGTAGTCGGCGAACGGGGTCACGGTGAGGTGCCGGACCGGGTCGGTTACCGCGACCGTCGCGACCTTGCCGACGACGATCCCCGACCCGCCGACCGAGAACGGCACCAGGCGGTGCACGCCGGGCGGCAGGCTCGTCTCGAAGCCGGTCTGCTTGCCGCCCGTTACCGGGACGCCGGTCACCTCGGTGCCGACGGCGTGCATCTGTTCGACCGAGACTACCCTCCCCGGCGGAAGCGCGGGGTCCCGCTCGGCCCGGACGACCTTCACGTCGCAGTTGTCGACGGGAACCCAGGTCACCCGCACCCGGATCGCGCCATCGGTGCCCACCGGGCGCGCGCGCAGCGTGGAGACCGGCCGCGCTTGTGCCCGGGGAGTGGCCGTGACCTGCTCAGGGGGCGCGCGCAGCTCGCGGCCGTCCGGCCCGCGGTAGACCGCCGTGACCTCGAAGCGCTGCTTGTGTCCCTCGGGCAGGCCGGCGACCTGGCAGCCGCTCGCGGTCGCCCGCACGGCCACCGGCGTGCCGTCCGGCCCGGTCCTGGTCACCCGGACCTCCGCATCGGGATGGGCCGACCAGCGCAGCGACACGGTGGCGGTCCCGACCTCGGCGGCCAGGCCGGAGACCGGGGGAAGCGGGGTGATCGATATCGTCGCCGGGCGCGAGCTCGGCCGGTCGTCGCCGAGCGCGAAGACGGCGTAGTGGACCGGCCGCGCGACCGGGGCGCGGGGGTCCGCGCACGAGTCGCCGCGGTCACGGGAGACCGGCTCGCCCTGGGAGGGCGCCGCGGGCGGTCGCCCCTGCGGGCCCCGCCGGACGGCGTACACCGTGTCCGCGTCGTGCCCGGACGCCCGCCGCCAGGACAGCCGGACCGCGCCGTCCTCGACCGTCGCGCGCAGGTCCGCCGGCGGCGGCAGCGGGACCGCGGCCAGCTCGGTGGCGGCATCCTCGGCGCTGATCCGCGCCGCGTCCTTGAGCAGCGCCTCGGCCCGCGTTTCGTCAGCGCCCGCCAGCGCCGCCCTGGCCGCCGCCATCAGCCGGTCTAGCTGCTGCTGGGCGGCCTCGATCTGCTGCATCGCCTCGACGCGCGAGCCGGCGTCGGCCGGCAAGGACATCGCGGCGGCGCGCGCCTCGCGCAGCTGCCCGGTGGCGAGCAGCTCGGGGACCTGGTTCGCCGGGCCGCCCTGGCCGCCTTGCTCGGCGATCAGCACCGCGACGACGGCGGCGTCGCGGGCTTCGAGGCCCGTCTCGCGCAGCTCCTTCGCCGCGAGGTCGACCGACACGCCCGCCGAGCCCCGGGCGATCGCCACCATCTGGTACAAGGCGACCTCGCGGAGGTCCACCCCGGCTCGCAGCGCGTGGCTCACGATGGTCAGCGCCTTGCGCCGCGCGTCGTCGGTCGCCGAGACGCGCAGCTTCTCGGCCGCCGCCCGCTGCGCCGCCACCGCGACGGCGTCGAGCCGCTTGCGCGCGTCGCTAAGGCACTCGTACCGCTCGATGAGGCGGAACGGGCCGCTGCCCGGGTGCACTAGCTCTGGCACCGAGGGGACGGCGCACTCGGCCATCGCCTTGGCCAGGGCCTGGAAGTTGCCGATGGGCGCGGTCGCCGGGAGGCTCACCCCGTCGATGACGGCCAGGGCCGCCCGCTGCGCGGCCTGGCCCGCTTGCTCCGGCGTGAGGCTCAGCCGGCTGGCGAACTGGGCGAGCACGGCGGACGTGACAACGCCCAGGGTTCCGAATCGCCGCCGCAGGTCGTCGGACATGACGGCGATCGACCCCTCGGCGGCCTGCTGCGCGTCGGACTGGCGTGCCTGCCACCAGTCGCGGGTCAGCATCTGCGCGCCGTAATCGGCCTTGAGCCGCTCGTCCTCGGCCCGGCACAGCTTGGCCACCTGACCATAGCTGGTAGGGCTGTTGTAGACCTTGTTCCAGTAGGCGCGCACCGCCTTGACCTGCTCGGCGATGGCCATATCGGTGGCTGGCAGCGTGATCGCGTACCGCGTCAGCACGTCACCGGGGGCACCGCGCGCCCCCCGGTGCTTCTTGAGGAACTCCTCACGGTACTTCGCCTCGTCGAAGCCCATGGCCGCTACGACGTGCCGATGGTCAGGCCACGATGGTTCACCTTGGCCTCGTCCACCTGCTCGGCGGACAGCACGCTGATCCGCACGTTCATCACCAGTTCCTTGCCGCTGGCGGGCTCGACGGCCTTCAGCGTGACGGTGCCCTCGGCGTCGACGCCGATCGCGATGATGACCGGTGAGCCGGCGGGCAGCCGGAACGGCGCGAGACCCTCGATCAGCCCCGCGTTGTCTACCCGGTGGTTAGCCGACAGATCGGGGTCTGGCACGGCGCCGGCCTGCTCCCAGATCTCGATCTTGACGCCCGGCTGGTTGGCCAGCACGGTGTTGGCCTCCAGCGTCCGCGGCGGGTCAACGGGAAGCTGCGTCTGCGCGTCGATCAGGTGCTCGATGTAGGACGCGCCCTCGGGATCGTCTTCCCACCCCGCCTTGGCGGTGTCCAGGAGCTTGACCCCGATCGCCTTCGGCAGCACGTTGACGACGGTGCGCCCGGCGATTGCCCGGACCTTGTCCTCATCGATGCCGGTCCGGCTGGCCACCTCCTGCACGGCCTCGTCGGTCAGCTCGCCCGGGTAGCCAAGGCCCGCGCCTGGCCGGGCCGTGCCCGGCTCGGTGCCGGTGCCCGCCGCCGCGGCGGCCGCTTCGGTGAACCGGACGGTCTGGCCGGCCGCGTACAGCGCCGCGCCCTTGGCGACCGCGAGGTCCGGGTCGGTCAGCCGCGGCTCCCAGCGGAATTCCTTCCGCAGCCTCTCGGCGACGGCCGGCATCCGGGAGGACCCGCCGACGAGCAGCAGCTCGCTGATCCGCTCACGGATGCCGGGGTGGCGCTGGTCGGCCTCGTCCAGCGTCTGCCGGGTGATCCGGATCGTCTCGTCCAGCAGCTCAGCGGTCATCTCCTCGAACTGCTGGCGGGTCACGGTGACCGACGCGGACGTGCCGCCGTAGCGCCTGATGACCTTCTTGCTCTCGGCCCGGGACAGGTCCTTCTTGACCTGCTCGGTGATGGCGCGCAGCTCCTGCAGCTCCTGCTCGTCGTCGCGGGCCGAGTCGTCCCCCCATTGCCCGGTGAGCTGGTCAAGCAGGTAGCCGAAGAGCTTCTCGTCCCAGTCGGCGCCGCCGAGCCGGTGGTTGCCGCCCACCGCCAGTACCTCCACCGAGGTGTCGGTCATCGTGATCAGGCTGATGTCGAACGTCCCGCCGCCGAGGTCGTAGACCAGGAACGTGGTGCCATCCGCGGACCCGCTGACCCCGTAGTGCAGCGCCGCCGCGACGGGCTCGGGGACGATCCCGATGACCTTAAGCCCCGCGATCTCCCCGGCCGACCGGGTCGCGTCCTTCTCCAGCAGGCCGAAGTAGGCCGGAACGGTGATAACCACCTCGCTGACCGGCCGGCCGGTATCGGACTGCGCGTCCCGGGCCAGGGCGCTCAGGATCAGCGCCGAGATGGACGGCGGCGCGTACTGCGAGCCGAAGAAGTCCCGGCGCCAGTCCTTGTCGCCCATCTCCCGCTTGATGAGCGACACGACCTGGTCGGGGAACATGCCCGCGGCCTCCTTGGCGACCCGCCCGACCACGATGTTGTCCGCGGTCTCGAAGTACACCACCGACGGCGTGGTGTCGTGGCCGTCGCTGTTGCGGCTGACGGCGGGTCGGCCGGTCTCGTCGATGTAGCCCACCACCGAGTACGTGGTGCCCAAGTCGATGCCGTAGATGCCGTGCGGTGGCTCGCTCACTGCTCTCCTTCCGTGGCCTTCGCCGGCGCGAAGACGGTGACTTCAGCGGGCGCGATGGGGCTGTTCGCCTCGATGTCCAGGTAGCCGTCTCGCCGGACCGCGGCGATGTGCCCGGCCAGTGCGGGATCGGCGGTCGGCTCGCCGCCGACCCGGCGGTGCAGCCGAGGATCGAACCGGTCATCGCCGCCGGGCACGTAGGTGATGACGCCGTGGCTCTCCAGCGTCAGCTCGATGGTCTCGGCGTAGGAGCGCAGCAGGCCGGCTGCCCGGGCCGCGTCGAAGTCAGCGGGCAAGGCACCCGCCTGGGAGAGCATGTCGCCGCGTAGCCGGCACAGGTCCGCGAGCACCGGCCGCAGCAACCCGCGCCGCTCACCGCGGCGGAGCACCTCAAGCTCGGATCGCAGGAAGCCGAGCACGCCCTCGCGCTGCTCGGCCCGGGCGTGGTAGCGCTGCGACAGGTCCGCGACCTCCCGCACGGTCGCGGAGATCTCGCAAAGAAGGCTCTCCGCCGTCGGCCCGGCGGGTGGCTCGGTCTCGGCAGTATCCTCCGCGCCCGGGATCCCGGTGCCCGGCTCGCCCCCCGGGTCCTCGTCGCGCGGCCGCTCCCGCTCCTCGGCCGCCACCTCGCCCCCGCCAGGTACGGGATTGCCAATTGACTGGGTCTCCAATGCCACGCCGCTATCTCCCCTCCGGTCGCGTTTCTGGCACGACGGGCCTAGAGCGGCGGTGCTGGCATCGCACTGCTGTAAGAAACCATTTAGAGTCCCGTTCCCCCGGCACTTCTCACCGCCGCCCCACCCGGGTCTGCGGTTCAGGTTTTAGACCCGGTTAGCGGGCGCGGGCAAGGCGTTCGCCGGTTTCATGGAGGAAATACCGCAAACCGGAAAATTGCCGGGCCGCGGACCGCACTTCAGCTGGGTTGAGCCGGGTAATATCCGGAAAATGCCGCGCGATACGGACGAACTGTCAACCGAGAACCTGAAGGGACAGCAGTGGAAGTGGGGGAGCATGGGACGCCCTGAGGAGTCCTTGGACCGGGACGGCTCGCCGCTGCGCGAATTCGCTTTCTGGCTCCGTGACCTGCGCCGCCGCTCCGGGCTCACTTACGAGCGACTCGCCAGCCAGGCGCATTTCGCCACGAGCACGATGCAAGCGGCGGCGGACGGACGGCGGCTGCCCACGCTGCGCGTGACGCTGGCGTTCGTGGCCGCGTGCGGAGGCGACCAGCAGGCGTGGCGGGAGTACTGGACGCGCGTGAGCCGGGCGCTCGACGCCAGCGCGCCCGAGCGGGCCAGCGGGCCGGCCGGGCCGCCATGGCTGGACGCGGTGCCCGCCCCGGCGGAGCCGCCGGGGCGGCCCGCGCGCGCCGGACATGCCGCTGAGGACTGGTTCGTCGAGTCGTTCAGCGCGCTGGTCCGCGTCGATACCGAGCCGGTCGAGGTCATCGAGCGCAAGACGATCGTCGCCAGCGTCGACGACGTCCGCGAGATCGCAGCGTCAGTGAACGTCCCGCGTCGGCCGGACGCCCTGGACCAGCCGGTCGGCCTGGAGTCAGAACTGCTGTACGGCGGGTCGCTCCAGTTGCGCGAGCAGCGCTACGACAGCTTCTTCACCAACGTGATCGTGCTGCCCCGGCCGCTGCGCCAGGGTGAGCGCCACGAGTACTCGATCCGGCTGCGGATCCCGCCCGGCCAGCGGATGGCCTCGCACTTCCTGCACGTCCCGTTCCGCCGCAGTGATCACTTCGACCTGCGGGTCCGGTTCGACCCGCGGCGACCGCCACGCCGGGTATGGCTGCTGCGTGACGCGCCGACGGCCGTGATCTATCAGCGGGATCCCGCCACGCAGACGATCGCCCCTGACCGGTTCGGCGAGGCCCACGCGAGCTTTCGCGACATGCGCCCGGGTCTCGGCTACGGATTCCGCTGGAGCGAGCAGCAGTAGGCGCCGACGCCACGTGGCGTTGGGAAGCGAAAAGGAAGCAGTTGAGGGCTATCGGGGGAACCGGCCCATCGTGTCTCATCCCATTCCATGGAGAGTCACCGGACATTCAGAATTCGCCGACCAGAAATCTCGCGATGGCGCCGCCGCCGGGAAGGGAAGGCCACGGGCGATAATGCGGCCATTTGATGCATCATTATCGCATCCCGCGTACCCTCCGGGGGACTAGCCGGCGGCGGCGGTAACCGGCGAGCCGGTCGATGACCAGGACGGGCAGCTGGATGAGATCGCTGCGCTGCTCACCGTCTGCCTCCTGACGACCCGGCGGTCGCGCGAGCAGTGGCCGATGCCACGCGCATCGTGCTCGCGAACGGGGTGAACCGGTCCGCCCAAGGCAGCGACCGGGTCGCGGCCCACTTTACCGGGGTGGTCGCCGCCCGGTGGACTGTGCCCGACGAGGCGACGCTGGTGTTCATGGCGGCGTTGCACCGGTTCCTCAACGCGGGGAGCGGGGATCCAGCCGGCGCCCTGCGGGAGGCTCAGCTGTGGATGCTGGACCCGGCCCGGGAAGTACCCGCGACCTGGCCGCAACCGCTCAGGCGGCAGGCCGCCAGGCTGTCAGCGTTCCGGTCCGGGACCTGGCTGGCCGACGCCGAGGCATGGGCGGCCTTCACCTATCAGGGTCGCTGAGCGAGGAAAGGCAGGGGAGGGCATGGAATTCGGCATCGACTTGGGCACCACCCAGGGCATCGAGGTCAGCGGCTAGGCCCCTGGGCTAGGCGGCGGCGACGCGGACCTGCCAGGTGCGGCCGCCGCACGCGGCGGGCACGAGCACCTGCCGGCCCGCGCTGGTGTCCCGGACCGCGTAGCGGGCCGGGGCGCCGTTGAGGGCCACCTGCCGGATCCGCGCGCCGGCGGGCAGCGTGGCGCCGACGCGCAGGGTGCAGGCGGGGCCCGCGGTGACGGCACGGGCGGTGACGGTGGTCGTATAGGTGCTCCCGTGGCGGGTGGCGGCGACGTCGATGGCGCCCGCGCCCACCCGGATGCCGCTCCCGCTGACCGACGACTGGCCGGGGGGCACGTCGGGTGCCACCTCGAGCAGGCCG
>JAICUO010000492.1 GCA_025935815.1 Streptosporangiaceae bacterium | reverse complement strand
GTCCCGGTGCTGGGCGGTCGACTGGCGCTGGGCACGTGGCAGTCCATCGCGCTGGTCGACGTGAACGTTGACAACCCCGATCGCCAGGTCAGGCTGTCCTTCCTGGCCGGGTGACATGCCCCATATGTCACCGTCGCCACGCCAGTGTCATCGCTGCCCGATAGCGGCCGGGATCCGAGGCGTGCGACTGCTTCGCTTTGGTAACCATCTAAGCGAACGCGCTGGTCAGCGTATCCGGATGCCGGTACGGTAGGAGTCCCCGATTTGGCTGGGCGTTCTTTGGGGTGCTGCCCTTTGGCGTCCAGCCGTCCCCGCACTGGCGCCGGGCAGGGATTAGCTCCTCCTCCTGGTGATTTGCGATTATGAGGTGATGATGACAATGGCCCGCATCGTTGTCATTGGTGACCTGATGACGGACACCGTTGCCCACGCGATGCTCCCGCTGGCGCGCGGCAGCGACACTCCCGCCACCGTCACGATGCACGGCGGGGGCTCCGGCGCGAACGTCGCGGCGTGGCTGGCCGCTGACGGCGCCGACGTGGCGTTCATCGGGCGCCGGGGCGCGGACATCCCGGGCCGCAACCGCGACATGGAGCTGATGGGCTATGGCGTTGATGCCCGGCTAGTCATGGACCCCGAGCGGCCGACCGGAACCTGCGTCGTCATGGTGACGCACAGGGGCGAGCGCACCATGCTGTCCGACCCGGGCGCGAACGCCGCGCTCTCGCCCGATGACCTGCCGCACGACCTGTTCGTCCGCGGTGCCCACCTGCACGTGTCGGGCTACACGCTGCTGGCCGAGGGATCGCGCAACGCCGCGCTGGCCGCGCTGGACTACGCCCGGCGCGCGGGCATGTCGGCATCGGTGGACGGTGCCTCGGCCGCACCGCTGGAGCGAGTCGGCGCGGAGCCGTTCCTGGAGCTGTCCAACAACGCGATACTGCTGTTCGTGAACACGTCGCAGGCCAAGGTCCTCACCGGGCGAGAAGACCCCGAGCAGGCCGCGAGGGTGCTCACCGCGTGGTACCCGCAGGTCGTCATCAAGCTCGGCGGGAAGGGCGCGATCCACTACGCGAATGGCCATCCGCAGGCGCACGTCCCCGCGCCCCCCGTCGACCGGGTCATCGACGGGACCGGGGCAGGCGACGCGTTCGTGGCCGGCTTCCTGCCCCCGTGGCTGGACAAGAAGCCGCCGGCCGAAGCCCTCGCGAGCGGCCACCGCCTGGCCGGCCACGCCCTGAACCTCATCGGCGCCCGCCCGGTCCTGTAGCGGGCCACCGGAATTCCGCCCACCATCACGATTCCTCCCGCACCTGGATTGGCCCCCGCGCCACGAAAAGCGGCCGGCTGTGTGATAGGTAAGCAGCGTGGGTGACTACATCGCGGGGTTGTTCTCGCTGACTGACCGGGTCGCGGTGGTGACCGGGGGGAACTCCGGGATCGGCGAGGGGATGGCGACCGCGCTCGCGCTGGCGGGCGCGCGGGTGGTGCTCATCGCGCGGGACCCGGCCCGGCTGGAGGCGGTCGCCGGATCGCTCAGCCAGGCCGGCGGCCAGGCGGCGTGGGTCAGCGCCGACCTTGGGGACCGGGCCGAGGTGGTGCGGTCCGCGACCGAGGCGACGGCGCTGTTCGGCGAGCCGGACATCCTGGTCAACTGCGCCGGGGTGAACCTGCGGCCGCCACTGGGCGAGCTCACCGAAGACCAGTGGGACAGCACAATCGCGGTCAACCTCACCGCCCCGTTCCTGCTCGGCCAGCGGTTCGGCCCGGCGATGGCCAAGCGCGGCTGGGGGCGGATCATCAACGTCACCTCCCAGCAGGCGCACCGGGCGTTCGCCAACAGCGGCGGGTACGGGGCCGCCAAGGGGGGCCTCACGGCCCTGACCCGGTCGCAGTCGGAAGCATGGGCGCCGTCCGGGGTGACGGTGAACGCCATCTGCCCGGGTTTCGTCCCCACGCGGCTCAACGCGCACCTGGCCGCCGACCCGGAGCGATCGGCGGCGCTCGCCAGCCGCACGATGGTCGGCCGCAACGGCGAGCCGTCTGACTTCGCCGGGGCGGTGGTGTTCCTCGCCTCCCCCGCCAGCGGCTACGTCACCGGCCAGACGCTGTATGTCGACGGCGGCTTTTCCAGCACCTGACGCGCGGTTACTGGTGGCCCAGCCACCCGCTTTCTCCTCCCCGCGACGAGGTAAGGCCGTAACGAGGCGGTGCCTATGTAAGCGAGCTGGCGGGTGAGGGCGGTGCCGGAGCCGTCGCGCCTGCCGAGCATGCCGGACAGGTCGACTCGGGTGCCGGCTTCGGTCATGCCGATGACCGGAGCGGGGCCGACCCATGCCTGGATCAGGCCGTCTTCGCCCTTCAGGAACCGCTGGCAGCGCACGCCGCCGGTGGCCCGGCCCTTGGCCGGGTACTCGGCGAAGGGGGTTACCTTCACGCTGGCCCCCCCGGTCCCTGGCAGCGCCCCCGACCGTCCCGCCACCGTCACGACCACCGGGCCATCGGGCACCGAACGAGGTGCGGGCTCGGCGCCGCGTGGCGCCGCGTCGGGGCCGACCGCGCTGAACCACACGACCGAGGCGCCGGCGGCGAGCTTGATGCCCGCCATGCCGCCGGCCGGCCGGCCTTGCGGGCGCACCGAGGCGGCGGGGAAGCGCAGCAGCTGCGCGTCGGTCGTGATGAAGACCAGCTCCGCGTCCTCACCGTGCAGCTGGACGGCTCCGATCACGCGGTCATCGTCCTTGAGCGTGATCAGCTCGAAGTCATCGCGGTTGGCGGGGTAGTCGGGCTGCACTCGCTTGACCGTGCCGTTGGCGGTCCCCAGGGCGATCCCGCCCGCGGCCCCGGCGTCGTCGGCGCCCTCGGCCGGAAGGGCGGCCAGGGCCAGCGCCTGCTCCCCCGGTTGCAGCGCGACGAACTCGGTGAGCGCCGTCCCGGCCACGATGGACTCCGCAGCCGGGATGTCCAGCACGCTGACCTTGATGAGGCGGCCCGCGGTGGTGATCACCCCGATCGTGCCCCGGGTCGTGGACGACACCGACGAGGCCAGCATCGAGTTGGCCCCGCCGGCCGCGGATGAGGATCTCGACGAGCTGGCACCCGCGGACCGTTGGGCATCGGGAAGGGCAGTCGCCGGAATGCGGGCCAGCAGGCCGGTCGCGGACAGCAGCACCCCGCATGGGTCGTCGGCCATCTCCAGCGGGACCGCGGCGGTGACCGCGGCGCCGCCTTCGAGCAAGACGGTGCGGCGGGGGGTGCCGAACTTCTTGGCGATCTCGGCCATCTCGCCGCTGACCACCTGGCGGAGGCGGTCGTCGGATTGGAGGATCTCGGTAAGCTCGGCGATCTCGGCCCGCAGCGTCTCCTGCTCGCGCTCCAGCTCCAGGCGGTCGAACCTGGTCAGGCGGCGCAGCGGGGTGTCGAGGATGTACTGCGCCTGGACTTCGGTGAGATCGAATATCTCTCGCAGTCGGCCCTTGGCCTGCGCAGAGTCGTCGCTGGAGCGGATGACCTGGATGACCTCGTCGATGTTCAGCAGCGCGATGAGGATGCCGTCGACGAGGTGCAGGCGCTCGGCGCGCTTGCGCCTGCGGAACTCGCTGCGGCGGCGGGTGACCTCCAGCCGGTGCTCGACGTAGATCGTGAGCATTTCCCGCAAGCCCAGGACGCGCGGCTGGCCGTCGACGAGCGCGACGTTGTTGATGCCGAACGTCTCTTCCATCGGCGTGAGCCGGTACAGCTCCGCCAGGACCCCCTCGGGGTTGAAGCCGCTGCGGATCTCAATGACCAGGTGCAGGCCGCGGGTGCGGTCGGTGAGGTCCTTGACGTCGGAGATCCCGGTGATCTTCTTGGCCTGCACCAGCTCCGAGATCCGGGCGACGACTTTCTCCGGGCCTACGTTGTACGGGAGCTCGGTGACGACGATGCCGGTCTTGCGCGGGCTGATCTGGTCGACCCGCGTGGTCGCCCGGGTGCGGAAGATGCCGCGGCCGGTCGCGTACGCCTCCTTGATGCCGTCCAGGCCGACGACCTGCCCGCCGGTGGGCAGGTCGGGGCCGGGGACGAACTTCATCAGCGCTTCGAGGCTGGCGTCCGGGTGCTTGATGAGGTGGCGGGCCGCCGCGATGACCTCGCCGAGGTTGTGCGGGGCCATGTTGGTGGCCATGCCGACCGCGATCCCGCTGGTGCCGTTGACGAGGAGGTTGGGGATGGCGGCCGGGAGAACCTGCGGCTCGGTCTCCTGGCCGTCATAGTTCAGCCCGAAGTCGACGGTGTCCTCATCGATGCTCTCCACCATGGCCATGGCCGCCTGGGTGGGCCGGCACTCGGTGTCGCGCATGGCGGCGGGTGGGTTGTCACCGCCGAGGGAGCCGAAGTTGCCGTGCCCGTCGACGAGCGGTAGCCGCATGGCCCACGGCTGGGCGAGCCTGACCAGGGCGTCATAGATGGCCGAGTCGCCGTGCGGGTGCAGGCGGCCCATCACGTCACCGACGACGCGCGCGCACTTGACGTGCCCGCGGTCTGGCCGCAGGCCCATCTCGTTCATCTGGTACAGGATCCGCCGCTGGACCGGCTTGAGGCCGTCGCGGGCGTCGGGAAGGGCGCGGGAGTAGATGACGCTGTAGGCGTACTCGAGGTAGCTGCCGCGCATTTCCTCGGTGACGTCGATATCGACGATGTTCTCTTCGATGTCGTCGCCGGGAGGCGGGGGCGTGGAGCTAGCGCTGCGTCGAGTTGCCATGCGCCCCATTGTGCCTTGTGTTCGAGTGAGATGCGCGCAGGCGGCACGACCCGGCCGCAATCGCGCCCGGACATGGTTACGCGCGCCCCCGTAAGTGCCGGGTGGCGCGCGTTGCGGCGTTCAGCGTCTGGCTCGATTGGCGTTCGCCGGGCGTCAGCCCGGCATCGGGGGTCCCGGGGGTCGTCCCCCGGGATGGCATGGCGCTTGGCGCTCTTGGAGGTGGCTGAAGGCCGCCGACCGTGGTCGGCCCCGGCCAAGCCCCGTCAGTTGGTCTCCGGCTTGGCGATCAGCTTCTGCGACTCGTCCTGGATGTCGACGGCAACCTTCGCTAGTGCCGCGGCGTGTTCCCGGCCGTGGTGTGCGCAGAAGAGCAGTTCTCCTGAGTTCGGGAGCAGAACGCGGACGTACGCCTGGGCGCCGCAGCGATCGCACAGATCCAGGGCGGTCAGCGGCTTTGTGGGGGCTAGAGCTCCGGTCAACGTCGCCTTCCTCTTCTCAGTGCCGTCGGCTCGGGGCCGGCGGCTCCGGTTAAGCTGCCTGCTTCTTACAGCACAGCACAACACCTGGCCCGGCGTCAGCCTTCCCTGGGCCGGGGTGTGTACGCCACAAGCGAAAACCGCACTCGATCACCTCGACGAGCCGATGCTTGGACAAGCTCCCGCTGGCCGGAGGCGATACCCGGTGACGACACCACCGTTCGGGTTAGTCACCGGTGATTTACCCGTGCGGTTGCTGGTGTTCTACCCCGGGCCCGGCAACACGACACATTTGCGGGCAAGTTGCCGGTGGTCGTGGCGGTGATCACGGCGGCGCGGGGTAGCAAAGTGCCCGTAAGGTTGGTTAAATCTCGCAGCGTCGGCGTTTTGCCGGCAGCGCAAGCGGCTTCGGGAAGATACCCTGTCGTGAGACCATAGTGTCGCATACGCTTTCGAGAGGAGCGCCCGGACAGTGTCCCCGGTCACCGCCACTTCCCCGGCCAGCGCCTCGTCCCCGGCCAGCTCCTCTCAGGCACGGTCTACGCAGGCACGGTCTACGCAGGCACCGTCTACGCAGGCACCGTCTTCTCCGGCAGCGGCCGGCGACGCGTACACCGCCCGGCACCTGTCGGTGCTTGAGGGCCTGGAGGCGGTGCGCAAGCGCCCTGGCATGTACATCGGCTCGACCGATGGGCGGGGCCTCCAGCACTGCCTGTGGGAGATCTTCGACAACGCGGTCGACGAGGCCCTGGGTGGCTACTGCGCCCACATCGACGTCATCTTGCATGCCGACGGGTCGGCCGAGGTGCGCGACAACGGCCGCGGCATCCCGGTCGACACC
>JAICUO010000748.1 GCA_025935815.1 Streptosporangiaceae bacterium | reverse complement strand
TCAGCGCGCTGGCGCGGTCAGCAGCGCCGCCGGCGTAAAGGCGAGCCCGCACGCGAGCGAGGCGGCCGTGCAGGCCGCGACCCAGGCCAGGAACACGCGGCGGCGCCCGAGCGCGTCGGCCTCCCGCCCGCCGAGCAGCAGCAGGCCGCCGTAGGTGAGCTCGTAGATGCTCAGCACCCATTGCAGGCCCTGCTGGGAGTTCTCCCTCCGGCCGGTGTCACCGGAAATCCGCCCGCTCAAAGCGCAGGTCAATATGCCGCATTCTTCGGCTCCATCAGTGGTATTACGCCCTTTACGCGCTTTCGGCGGGCTGGCAGCAGATGTCCCGTTACCAGGAACTGCCCGAGGTTGACCGGCTCGACGCTCAAGTCCGGGCGATCGAGCTATTCGCCGATGTCTACCCGGAAGCGCCCGAGGCGGTTCCCGGGTCGCTGGCCATCTGGATGCTCGTGCTGGCATCCGTCGCTGCCCGCGATCATCGGCTGCTGGCCGGCTACCGGTCCCACCTGGCACGGCCTGGGACGTGGCTGACCTGAGCGGCGTCGCGGCCGCCCTGGACTCCGCCACCCGCGCGCGAATGGAATCCAATTGGTATTCCGATACGCTTCCAAAATTGAATTTCATGTGATATGATGAGAACATAATTTGCTAATTCGCTGATAATGTCTGGCGCGTGATCCCAGACGATTCCAGCATCAATCTCGCCGTTACCGACTGGCCGTACCCCGACCAGGGCACGCCGTTGACCGGGGTGCTGTGCCGCGACGAGTCGGCAGCTGCCGCGCGGCCCGGCATCCTGCTCATCCACGGCGGCGCCGGCCTGGACGAGCACGCCCGTGAGCAGGCCCGCCGGTACGCGGCACTGGGCTATGTCGTCCTCGCGGGCGACATGCTCGGGGATGGCGTCGCCGGTGACCGGGACCGCGTCATCGGATGCCTCACCGCGCTGCGCGATAACCCGGCGTTGATGGTGCGCCGCGCGCGGGCGGGCCTGGCCGCGCTGGCGCGGTGCCCGGGCACCGACGGGCGCGCCGCGGCCATCGGCTTCTGCTTCGGCGGCATGGTCGCCCTGGCGCTCGCGCGGGCCGGGGAGCCCATCGCGGGCGCGGTCAGCATCCACGGGAGCCTCGCCACCAGCCAGCGCGCCCAGCCCGGCGCGGTGCCCGCCAAGGTGCTGGTCTGCCACGGCGCGCTGGACCCGCACGTGCCGCCCGGTGACGTCACGGCGTTCGCCGAGGAGATGAGCACGGCCGGCGCGGACTGGCAGCTGATCATGTACGGCGGCGCCGTGCACGGATTCACCCACGCGCACGCGCGCCCCGGGGCAATCCCGGGAGTCGCCTACGACCCGTGCGCCGACGCCCGCTCGTTCACCGCCACCAGTTCCTTCCTCGCGGAGATATTCGCGTAAGGAACGAACTGGGCGGCCGCCGGATCCCGCCCGCATGGGCGCTCGCGCCCCGTGGCGCTCATCGACGTGACGTCGTGACCTCGGGCAGCCACTGGAAGTCGTCGGACGGCCGGCGGGCGGGGGCGATCCAGCGCAGGTAGGGGTCGGCCAGGGCGAGCGACGCGACATCGCGCTCGCCGGGGGCGTGCAGACTGGCCCCGACCAGGTACTGGGCGTTGCGGGTGGCCACCGGCGCGGCCAGCCTGGCCAGGTCAGGGTCGGTGGCCGCGACGAGGCCGGGGGCTTCGGCGAAGATCCACGCCACCGGCCGGTGCCGCGCGGCTTGCCGGAGCTGACCGGCAAAGGCCTCCCGGCCGCTGGCGCTGAGGTAGCTGAGCAGGGACGCGGAGAAGACCACGACCGGCTCATGCCCGGGTAGCTCATCGATCAGCCAGGCGGTATCGGTGGTCGCGTCGCCGCAGGCGACCGGGGCCGCGTCGGCCGAGACGGCCAGGTCGACAGCGGCCCGCAAGACGGCGAGGTCGCCGGCCTGCTCGGGCCAGATGAACGCCTCCAGCCAGGCCCGGGCCTGCGGGTCGGCCAGGTTGACCGGGTACTCGTCGATGCCCAGCCGGGAGGTGATCTCGGGCATCGGCCCCAGCAGCGGACTAACGGTGCCGCTGCCGCGTACCTCGCAGGTGATCGTCACCGGCGAGGCGCCCGCGGCCGCTGCCTCCTGGTCGCCGACGCGGTAGCGATAGCGGTCCAGGAGCAGGTTCAGGCCCGCGCTGGCGCCCGCCTCCACGAGGGCCAGCGGCCCCGGCCAGCGCCGTCGCACGTGATCAAGGCCCAGGCGCAGCGCCACGCAACGGCGGATCTCATTGGTCTGCGTGGACCGGGTGCGCAGCAGCCGGGTGAGCTCGTCGCGGTGCGCGTCGCAGAACGCGGCGAAGGCCGGCATCAGCTGGCCGTCGACGGGCCGCCGGCCACCGTGGACCGGGTAGTACCCGGCCAGCTCGGAATCGGGATCGGACGCCAGGAGCAGGTTCACCGCCGCGAACAGCAGGCTGGGCCGCCTTTGCCCACCCGGTGTCGCCATGAGCAAGTCCAGGAGGCCGTCGTCGGCGGCGATGCCCTCGCTCAGCGCCTCGTAAACCGGGGACCGGCCGCGGCACTGCGTGCCCGCGAACAACCGGAACAGGAACCGGAGCCGCTGGACCGCGATGCCGTCGCCCGCCGGGTCACCCGGCCTTTCCGTCACGGCCCGACCTTACGGTAAATCCGGTCGCGCGTCGCCGGGCTTCTCGCCGAAGATTGGCCTATGACGGTGAGCGTGGCCGGGGTGCGGGGCACCCGCAGGAGGCGAAGGCCCTGGGCCGGCAGGTCCGCGGCTTCGACGAGCAGCTGTGGGCGCGGCGCCGCTTCGACCTGGTCGTCGCCGGGAACGTGGCGAAGTTCGGCCAGGACCCCGCCCTGCGCGACTACCTCCTCGGCACTGGCGAGCGGGTCCTGGTCGAGGCATCCCCGTGCGACCGCGTCTGGGGAATCGGGATGGGCGCCGCCGACGACCTGGTCACCTCCCCCGAGCACTGGCGCGGCCTGAACCTCCTCGGCTTCGCCGTCATGGAAGCCCGCCGCCAGCTCCGCTAGGCCGGGATCCGGCTTGCATCCGGTACCCGGGTACAGGCTTATGGTCGGTGCATGGCTACCAATGACGACATCGCGGGCTGGGTGCCCGAAGCGTGCACCCTGCCGAGCGCGGAGCGGCCGCTGCGGCTGGCTGAGTTTGACGACCTGTTCGCGGTGGCGCTGCGCGCGCAGCAGCGGCTGTCGCCCACGCGGCTGCGCTGGCGGCTGGATCCGGCCGCCGAGCAGGCAGCCCGGGACCTGGCGAGCAGGGAAGCCGGGTGCTGCTCATTGTTCTCCTTCACGTTCGCTCCCGCCGACGGCTCGGTCCACCTTGACGTGGAGGTGCCGGAGGCGCACGCGGGCGTTCTCGACGCGCTGGCGCGGCGGGCGGCGGCGCGGGCCGGGACATGACCGGGCTGCGCAGCGGCCAGGTCGCCGGCGCGGCCGGGGTGAACCCGCAGACACTGCGCTACTACGAGCGCCGGGGCCTGCTCGCGGCACCGGACCGCAGCCTGGGCGGTCACCGGGTCTACCCGCCGGAGGCGGTGACCGTGCTGCGCGTCATC
>JAICUO010000970.1 GCA_025935815.1 Streptosporangiaceae bacterium | reverse complement strand
CCATGCTGCTCATGGACGGAGAGGGGGACGTGCCGTTCATGGCCGGGGAAACGGCGTTCGCGGACGGGGACGTGCCCGGCATCTGCATGTCCATCGGCGTGCCGCCGATGCCGATGTCGTGGTGAACCCTGACCCACCAGTTCCACACGTCGGTGTGGACCGGGCCGGCCACGTAGCCCAGCAGGTGGCCGTCGTCCTGGGTCCAGACCATGTACTCCAGGCCCTGGGTGTAGGTGCAGAACACGCGGCCGGCGGCCTGGTCGTCGGTGACCGTGCCCGCGGTCATCTGGGCGACCGAGTAGGCCTTGGTGTGCCGGAAGAGGTGGTTCCAGCCCACTTCGCCGTAGGTGACCTGGGACTCGCAGTCGGCGAAGTCCTGCCTGAACTGATGGCCGGGGCTCAGCGCGGCGACCTTGGCCGTGTACGCGGTGTACAGCCCCTGCTGGCCCGGGAAGGTCCGGAAGACCACCCCGGTGATCCCGGGCGCCGGGGCGGTGCAGGTCACCACGGCGGGGACGCCCTGCTTGCAGGCCGGCGGCGGGATCAGGCCCTTGGCGTCGGTGCTCTGGTTGGCCAGGATGAGCGCGGCCATCAGCGCGCTCCTGGCGGGTTCGGGCTTGGGGGACATCGCCGCCCTCGTGGCCTTGGGGGCCGGCCCGGGCCGGCTCAGCCCGGCCCAGGTCCCCAGCCCGGCCAGGATCAGGACCACGGCCGCCAGCGCCGCGATCCAGCGCGGCCGGCGGTACCAGCGCGGTTCCCGCGGCCCGGCCGGCGCCGCCGCGGCGGGGCCCGGCGGGACCGGTGCAGCCGGGACTGAGGCAGCCGCCTGGCCGGGGGGACTGCTCCAGGAGTACCGCTCCCCCCGCACCTGGCCCAGGTCGCCAGGCGAAGCCGCGAACCGCGGCGCGGGCGCCATGGCGCCCGGCGCGGGCGCCGTGGCGCTATAGGTGAGGGACGATCCGGTACCCGGCCCGGACACGCCCAGCGCCGTCCGGGCCGCGTCGATGAACTCGCGGCAGCTGCCGTAGCGGTCGCCCGGCTGCTTGGCCAGCACCCGGCCGAACACCCCGTCGACCCGCGGCGGCAGCTCCGGCCGCAGCACCGCCGGCATCACCGGGATCTCCTCCACATGCGCCCAGATAACCGCCGCGTCCAGGTCCTTCTCGAACGGCACCCGGCCGGTCAGGCACTCATACAGCACGCACCCCAGCGAGTACTGATCCGCCAGCCCCGCCACCGGGCCCCCCCGGATCTGCTCCGGCGCCACGTAATCGATCGTCCCCAGGAACTGCCCCGTCGAGGTCAGCCCGGTCCGCGACATCGCATGCTTGGTGATGCCGAAATCCGCCAGGTACACATGATCCGGATCACCCTCGCCGGCCCCCCGCTCGATCAGCATGTTCCCCGGCTTGACATCCCGGTGCACCAGCCCCCGGCGGTGCGCGGTATCCAGCGCCCGGGCCACCTGCCCCAGCAGCAACAGCGCGGCCCCCGGCACCAGCCGGCCCCGCTTCTTGATCACCTGCCGCAAATCGGTCCCCGACACGTACCGCATCGCGATGAACAGCAGGCCATCACCCGAGCCCATATCGTAGATGGGGATCACGTTCGGGTGATTCAGCGAGGCAGCGATCCGCGACTCCTCCAGGAACCGGGCCCGGAACACGTCATCGGCGGCCAGCTCAGGCGCCAGCACCTTCAGCGCGACCACATTACCCAGCCGCAGGCTCTCCGCCTGATAGACCACGCTCATCCCGCCGCGGCCGAGCACCGAGCGCATCCGGTAACCCGCGAACTCGTCTCCTACCAAGGGCAGCTCAGCCATCATGCTTCCCTTCCGGGATCGCGCCCCGGTCCCGGCTGGCCGGGCAGCGACCCGTCAGTGAT
>JAICUO010000733.1 GCA_025935815.1 Streptosporangiaceae bacterium | reverse complement strand
TGCCTGGTTCCGGTGCTTGCGGCGGAACCGGTCAGCCACAACCGTGTCGATCCGTCGCCCTATTATCCCGTGTTCGGACGCAGAATGGTAATGATCGGCTACGCGCGCCGCCCGATACCTGGCCTCTTTCGAGCCGGTACGGCGACCAGCCGGGCACCTGCCGGACCCGCACGGGCGGCATGACTCCGTACCATCCCCTGTGGTCCCACGAACCACAAGTTTACCGGCAAAGCGCGACATGGGTTGACTTGCAGGTCATCATCCGAACGTAATTTTGATAAAATCAGTATATGCCAACCAGGACCTGCACACAGTGCGGTCGCGCCTTCGAGCCATCGAGCGGCCACAGGCAGTTGCCCGTCATGCCGTAGCCACGACCTGCGCGCGTGCGGCACTCGCAAGGTCAAGTCTTCCAGGACCTGCGCCAACTGCCGTTCCGAGGCAGGGCCGAGCAATAGCAGCTGGCGGGGCGGGCGCACCCGGCATAAGCGGGGTACATGACATTGGCCCTGCGGACACAGGCCTAGCCAGCGGGATTCGGGCAAGCGACGCAGTCGCCTGGGCGTGCGAGATTATTGCTCGCAGCAAGGGAAACGGTGACTCCTCCAACATCGCTCAGGCTTTCGACTAAGCGATCTTGGAGGAGCAGGGATTCGAACCCTGGTCCTTCGGGACCTCTCTAGGACTTCTCCGAGCGCAGCCTGCTGTGCTTTTCTCAGCCCTGGCGATCACACAGGCAAGTCACCAACGGGCTCAGTCACTGTTAAGTGTCCCAGCTAGCCCCGTGACCGGGCTGGCTGGTGGATCCTCCTAGCTGATGCCAGGCACCGGGGCAGAGGAACTCCCGGGCTGACAGCCTCTAAACTCGCTTAAGCAGCGAGAGCGAGGCGCGCTTGATTAGTGTTAGCGCTTATTGGTTACGGTCGCGTTATTTACGAGGTTCACGTCCGCCACCCTCGGCTCGCTTCTCCTAGATCAACCACCGAAGTCGAAACCAGTCTCCCCCTCTTGAGTTGTCGACGGCCACGCAGGACGTGCCCGCCATCCGAAGATACCCGCTACAACACCGCGCAGCCAACTGGGATTCCCGCCCCGCGCAAGCCTCGGCGGCTGGGAGCCATCGCCGCAGGCACCCCGGCCTCGTCGGGGTGTAGCGATGAGATCGGAACGACGGGGGCGGCTGAGGCTCGCCCAGGGGCGGCTCGCGGGGGTGCGGAGGGGCTTGTTTGGGGGCGGGCGAGCGGCACGCACACGGCGCCAGGGAGCCGCAGTGGGAGGCCGCGTGGCTGCCGACTCGCTGAGCCGGCGACGTTCGCCATGGCGGGGCTGGGGCGCTCGACGGGGTACCCGGCAAGGGGCGCGGACGCCGAATGACCCCCGCGGGCGCTGGCGGTGGCCGAGACGCGCCCACGGGGGTCGACCGGCAGGGTCGGAGCCGGTCCGGACGTCCGGGTCTCCCCCGAGATGAGACCCGGCCCTCACGACGACTGGGCCGCAACCCCCCAAGCGAGCCTCAGTCAACCGTTAAGACGCCGGAGCGTAGTTGGATGGTTGCTCAGAGCGACTTTATTTTCATAACGAAACGGTAACGAGGTCGGCATGTCGGCGTAATGCCTGGTAGCAGCCCTGCTAGCCGACCGCGGACAGGAACGCGGCGCCAAGCGAGGCGGCCGCCTGGACTCGCGTGTGGCCGGTTTGCAAGATTGCGAAGGCCATGCCCCCGCGGTATCCGACGAACCAGCTCAGCCAGGCATTCGGGCCAGTCGGCACGATCCCGGCTTGCCCGTGAACCGGAGTGCCGGACAGGTTGGCCGCGTGCGCGGGGCCGGACTGCACGGCCTTGTGCATGAGGTCGCGCAGCGCGTTGAGCTGGTCACCCGATAGCGGGGCGTCCCATGTGGCCGGCGGGTCGCTGGC
Source organism: Streptosporangiaceae bacterium (assembly GCA_025935815.1). Lineage (GTDB taxonomy): Bacteria > Actinomycetota > Actinomycetes > Streptosporangiales > Streptosporangiaceae > Trebonia. The sequence goes on along the minus strand of JAICUO010000733.1, from coordinate 1,789 downwards.
CAGCAAGGCCGGAGTGTGCCCGACTCCGGAATCGACCTCGGCGGCGATCATGGCCATGGCCAGCGGGCTGACCTTCACGCCGCTGGCGCCGATGGCCTGGGCGGCCAGTCCCGCCTCCCCGGACGCGGTCGCGGCCTGCCCGGAGAACGCCTGGACCTGCAGGTCCCAGGGCGTCCCGAGGCCAAACGCCTTCTCGGCGGCGGCCAGGCTAGCCGGCGTCAGCCGCAGTGACGCGGTCGCGAACGCGGTCCCGCAGCCGGATGCGAAGTCCGAGGCGAAGGTCGCCGAGGTTGACTGGCCCGGCGGGTAGGTGAACGTCTGGCCGCCGACATTCGCCACTCCCTGGCAGGGCAGCGGCGAGTCCACCGGGAGGCCATCGCGCAGGAGCGCGGCCGCCGACACGATGGTGAACGCGATGCCGGGCCGGATCCGCGAGTTGAGCAGCCCACCGGGCGGTAGCGGCAGTTCGGAGTCGTTGTGGCTGGCCAGCGCGAGGATGTGGCCGGTCGCGGAGTCGACCGCGACGATCTCTCCCGAGGAGGGGATCGCGGCGAGCGCGGCGCTGGCCGCGGCCTGCACCGAGTCCTTGATCGTCGTGCGCAGCGACGTGCCGTTCTCGAAGGAAAACGTCTGCAGGGTCGCTACCTTCGCGCCGACGGCGTTCACGATGATGACGGAGGTCTGGGGTGTCCCGGCGAGCCGGTCCTGGAAGGCCGCCTCGAGGCCGCTCTTCCCGATCGTCATGCCCGGCTGGTAGGCCGCGCCGACGTCGCGCAGCACCGAAGAGTCCTCGGTGTCCACTGAGCCGACCGCGTCGTCGATGCTGGTGCCAGACAGCCGCGCGTCCCCGCGGTGCTCGATGACCCCGCGGACGTGAGACAGGCTCGGCCACAGCCGGGCGAAGGACTCGGGGTCCAGGGTCAGCAGCGACAGGAAGTCGTGCGGAGGGGCGGAGCTGATGTAGCCGAGGACCTGCTGCTGGTTCAGGCCGGTGACCGCGGCGAACCCGGTCGCGGTCTGGCGCACGCTGGAGAGCTTGCCGGGATAGACGCCCACGTGGTAGACGGTCGACAAGGGCAGCAGGGGGACGTTGGCGACGTCGGTGACCTGCGCGCGGGGCGGGAACCTGGTCGTCACCGCGAGCCGGTCACCCGGCCGCAAGTGCGGCTCGATCACGCTGGGCGCCCAGTTGATCAACCAGCGCCCGTTGACGGAGACCAGCCCGAAGTGCCCCTGGTACTTCCACTGGTGGCTGCCGCCGGCCAGGTCCACCACGGCGGTGAACGTCGCCACGGCGGTGTTCTTGTGGCGCTTGACCGAGTCCATGGAGATGAACATCGCGGTGGCGTTGAGGTTGCGGTAAGCCGCGGTCAGCTGGGTGCTGACGTCCGCCGGGTCCCCGTTGGTCAGTCCGGCCGCGGCGGTGTAGTGGCCCTGCTGCCAGTCAATGAGGAACTGCTGCACCACCGGTTCAGCGGACGTCTCGGTGTCGAAGTCGGTGGTCAGCCCGATCCCGACCAGCCCGCCGAGCACGACTAGCGCTACCGCCAGGCGCACCAGCCGCCGGCTCCCGGAGCGCCCCGAGCGGCCGGAGCGACCGCCCCGTCCCGCCGGCGACCGGCCGCGCCGCGGGCCAGGCCGGGGGCCAGCGACCGGCGGGGACGGCAGCGGCGCGGGCGGCGGGCCCATTGGCGGCGGGCCCATTGGCGCCGTGCCCACCGGGTCTATGCCCACCGGGTCTATGCCCACCGGGTCTATGCCCACCGCGCCGGCGCGTACCAGGTCAGTG
>JAICUO010000049.1 GCA_025935815.1 Streptosporangiaceae bacterium | reverse complement strand
GGCGCGTTCACGCTGATCGATGTCGACGGGACGGCGGCCTCCGAGCAGGCTCTCGCGGCCGCCGCAGCCACGGGGCTGCCGCAGCTCGCCCTCCGCGACGGTGTCCTGCTCACGCCCCGGCCCGTCCGGGTTCCCCCCGCGCCGACGCGTTCTGGCGGCAAGCTCAATCCCGAAGGCACAGTTCTCATAACGGGCGGAACGGGCGGACTCGGCTCCCTGATCGCCCGCCACCTCGTCGCCAACCACGATGTGCGGCACCTGCTCCTGGTCAGCCGTCGCGGCCCGGACGCTGATGGCGCGGCGGACCTGATCGCGGAGCTGGCCTCGGCCGGGGCACGCGTCGCGGTCACCGCGTGCGACGTCGCCGACGTCCGGGCCGTCAGCAAACTGATCGATGCCATCTCCCCTGACCACCCGCTGACCGCCGTTGTGCATGCCGCGGGCATGGTGGACGATACAGTCGTCACGGACCTGTCCGAGGCTCAGGTGGACGCGGTCATGCGCCCGAAGGCGGACGCGGCCTGGCACTTGCACACGCTCACCCGGCATTTCGACCTCAGCGCCTTCGTGCTGTTCTCATCAGTGGCCGGTGTCCTCGGCACCGCCGGACAGGCCAATTACGCGGCCGCCAACAGCTTCCTCGACGCCCTCGCCTGCCACCGGCGGTCGCGAGGGTTGCCGGCCACGTCGCTGGCCTGGGGGTTGTGGCGGCTTCCTGGTGGCGGGATGGGTGCCTCCCTAGGGCAGGCCGACCTGGACCGACTCAAGCGCGCCGGGATCCGGCCGATCTCGGCCGAAGAGGGACTCGCCATGTTCGACGATGCCCTGGCCATGTCCGACCCGGTGCTGATGCCCGTTCACCTGGAATCCGCGCGCGCCTCAGCCGACCCGGGGCAGGAGCGCTCCCTCGCGCTGGCCGGACTGGCCGGGCTGTCGGTGGACGAGCGCGAGCAGCGACTGCTCGGCCTCGTGATCGGTCATGTCGCGACGGTCAGCAGGCACCCCGCCGGGGACATCGACCCCGAGTCCACCTTGTTCGAGCTCGGCCTGGACTCGCTCATGACCGTTGAGCTGCGTAACCGTCTCGCGACGGCCTGCGGGGTCGCCTTGCCCGCGGACCTGGCCTTCGAGCACCCGACGCCGGCGGCCATCACCGGGTACCTGGAGAACCTGCTGTCCGCTCAGCCCGCATGAGAGGCACAGTATGTCGATGTTCAGCCTGCGCCTGGCGACACTGAACGCGGGCTGAACGCGGGTTTGCGACACTTTCCTAAAGTTCGTCAGTGCCAGTAGGAAAGTACATCGGATATGCATGAACCTTCAGTGGCGGGGCGATGGACCGCATAGCGACTGCCCTCGACCAGCCTGTTGTGTCCCCCAACCCGCCCATCGTGTCCCCCGGTCAGCTCGTTCCTCCGGTCATCTTCTTGTGCGGCGGAGTGGACGACTACATCGCCGAGTCCGGGATGGCGGTGCCCAGGCCGCTGCTGAGCATCGCCGGCCGCCCGCTGCTGGTTAACAGCATGCGCCAGCTCGCCGCCCACGGCAGCACGGATTTCGTCCTCGCGCTCGCCGGTGCCGGGCGGCAGCAGGTGAAGGATTACTTCCTGCGTCTTGAGCTGCATGAGACCAGCTTCATCATCCGCCTGGGTGGCCGTCCCGCGGTGCAGATCCTCGGCGACCCCCTGGCCGAAAGGTGGACTATTACCTGCACCGACAATGGAGAGATGTCGGGAACGGGTACGCGACTGCGGAACGTCCTGTCCTTCGTGCCGCGGTGGCCCGCGATCGTCGCTTACGGCAACGCCCTCGCCGACGTGAACGTCGCCGATTTGATCAAGTTCCACCGGGTGCACGGCCGGATGGCGACCGTCGTGGTCGCGAACCCGCCCGCCAGGCCCGGGCACGTCACGCTGGGGGACGATCACCGTGTGCTGAGTTTCGGCGCCCAGCCGCACACTCCGCCGGAACTGATCAGCATCGGCTTCTTCGTGCTTGAACGGGCCGCGGTGGAGCGCTACATCGGGCCCGAGGCGGACGTGATGCTGGAAGGCGACCCCATCAGGGACATGATCGCCGACGGCGAGCTCATGGCGTACCGGCACCGTGGCTACTGGCAACCCGTCGACACGCCCGAGGACCTGGCGGCGGCCCGGCGATCCTGGGAGTCCGGCCCTGAGCCCGACCTCGCCCAGTCGGCGCGGCGGCATGCTGAGGTCCAGCTTGTGAACGGCCCCCGGGCGCGCCGCAATGGCAATGGCCGACTGTCGGCGCTGACCAGCCGCGAGTTGCAGGTGGCGACCCTGGTCAGCGACGGCCTTACCAACCGCATCATCGCCCGCCGCCTGTCGGTGTCGGAGAAGACGGTCGAAATGCACCTGTCGAACATCTTCGTGAAGCTCGCCGTGTCGTCCCGCACAGAGCTGGCCGCCGTCGCGATCCGCGCCACCGGGAACTAACGCGCCCACCCCGTACGACCCCAGTACGCGCTCCGATCCACGTCTATGTGTTCTGCGCGGACGGCACAGCACCGGAGGACCGGCCGGCCAGGAGGACCGAGCACCTGGGTCGGCGGCCGTCGGGTGCTGCCTTGCTCACAACGTTGCCGCTAACCCGTCATCAGGGCGAGTTGCTCACCGACGTAGTCGGTGAGTGTGCTGACCGAGGCGAAGACGTCCATATTCAGGCTTTCGGGATCTACTTCCATGCCGACCCGGTCCTCTAGCGCCATGAGCAACTCGAGAATGGTGGTTGAGTCGAGGTGCAGGTCCTCGAACAGCCGGGTCCGTTCGGTCAATGCGGGCAGGTCGCTCTTGAGCACCTCAGCGATGCTCTCCGCGACTGCCCGGACAAGGCTTGCACGGTCCATGTCCTGTTTTCCTAATGAGTGTTAGCGAGCCTGCTATCCGGCAGACTCGGGGGTGGTGGCTGTCGGCAGATGAGCACTCGGTTGTCCCGGGGCTTCGAGCCCTGAAGAAAGACCGTGGCCCCTGCCGGTGACCGGGAGGATTAATTGCTGGGATGTCGTGTCGGCCTTTGTTGGGCGTGAGCACTGCTTCATTAGGTCGCTGATCTTCTCCCGCTGGCTGCTGGCATTTTTCGACAGAGTTGACGGGAGTCGGGGTCGGGTGTTCCCGGTGAACCCGCTGCAGGCGTCCCGCTACCGGGAGCGGCACGCCGTCCGGCGCGAGGAGCGGCGGCGGGGATGCGCACGTGCTGGCGGGCGGAAACCTCCCTCCGTCTTCCGTAACGGCTTGACATTTGAGCTCCTGGGATGTCTTCATCAACCGATGCGGTGAGTGTCACGCGCCTTGCCGCATGTAGACCCGGATCCCGCAGAACATCGCGAGCAGGAACATGCCCACGGCTACCGCCGCCCCCTCTGCGACCACGACGGCCGCGAAATGTCCTTGCAGTGTGCTGCGCACCGCCTCGAGCACGTAGCGGAACGGCGTGACGCGGGAGATCCCGTTGAGCCAGCCGGGCGCCAGCGACATCGGCAACAGCGCGCCGGACAGTAGCAGCAGTGGGAGCAGGACCGTATTGAACAGCGGGCCGAGCGACTCCTCGGTCTTGAGCATTAGACCGAGAGCTGACGAGAGCGAGGCCAGGCTCAGTCCGATGAGCGCCACGAAAGCCAGGCTGATGAGGATCTCTGGGGCGTCCGCGCGCAAGCCGAAAGGAATGGCGATCAGCAGCAGCACGATCGCCTGGAAGAGCAGGATCACCACATCACGCAACACGCGGCCAAGCAGGAGCGCGGTCCGGCTGACAGGCGTTACCCGCAGCCGTTCGAGGACGCCGGACTGCAGATCCGTGATGACGGTGAACCCGGTGAACGCGGCGCCGAACAAGCTGAGTTGCAGCAGCACACCAGGCACGAATGTCTGCCAGGCGTTGTGCGAGGACAAGCCCGATGCTCCTAGCGTCCTAGTCACCAGCGGGCCGAAGAACACCAGGAACACTAGGGGCTGAGCGATCGCGAAGAGCATCCAGACGGGGTTGCGCAGTGTCAGGCGCAGATCGTGCCAGAAGAGCACGGAGGTTCCCTGTATCGTGGACATGCTGCCTCCTTGAGCGGCGGGCTATCGGAATTCGTCACACACCAGCGCCATCGCGCAGGGCACGGCCGGTCAGGTTGAAGAAGACGTCCTCGAGCGTGGGCCGGGTCAAGCTGAACGACCGGACCTCCAGGCCCGCCGCGCGCAACGCGGTGACCGCGTCCAGGACTACCCTGTCGTCGTCGTCCTCGCCGACCGACATCCGCAGGGTCTTGCCGTCCATCGCGGTGACCTCGCGGACCTCGGTGAGGCCTTCCAGCACGACTACCCCGCTCGCGGCGTCGCCATCCACCTCGACGAGGACCACGGTGCTCGCGACGCTCTGCTTAAGGTTGGCTGACGAATCCTCGGCGATGATCCGGCCGTGGTCGATCACCAGGATCCGGTCGCAGAGCGCGTCGGCCTCTTCCAGGTAATGCGTGGTGAGGAAGACAGTAGCTTCCTGCTCCTCGCGAAGCCATCGGATGTGCTCCCAGAGGTTGCTGCGGCTCTGCGGGTCCAGCCCGGCAGTCGGCTCGTCCAGAAAGATCACCGCTGGCTCGTGTACGAGGCCAAGGGCCACGTCCAGCCGTCGGCGCTGCCCACCGGACAAGGTGCAGGCCATCCGGTGACCGAGGTCCGCCAACTCGAGCTGGGTGAGAAGGAATTCGATTCGGCGGCGAGCGAGCGTCGGCTCCATGCGATGAAGCCGGGCCTGCAGGTGCATCTCCTCGTACACCCGGTGCTTGGGGCTGGCGCTGGCCGCCTGCGCGATGTAGCCGATCCGCTGCCGGACGGCGGCAGCCTGGGTGACGATGTCCGCGCCCGCGATCCGCGCCGTGCCCGCGGTCGGGCGGAGCAGGGTGGTCAGCATCCGCAGGGTGGTCGTCTTGCCCGCCCCGTTCGGCCCGAGGAAACCGACGATCTCACCGCGGTTGACGCTCAGGTCAACTCCTTGCACCGCGGACACCGTGGTCTTCCCGGAACGAAAGGTCCGGGCCAGGCCGTCCGCGACAATGATCTCCATATGACCAATCACCGCCCTGTGTTCTCATGGCCGCCAGTATCTGGCCGACCGTTGCCGTTGGCGAGTACGGGCTGGCGCTGCCAGGCGTCCAGATCCTGGGGGTCGCCGGGAGCGCTGGCGCACAGCACGTACCAGCCAGGTGCCATCCCCGTGGGACGGCCGGGCAGCAGCCGCATGCAAGCCTGGTGCGCGTCGGCGGGGCTGCCCGCCCTCCCTTCCGGGGTCAGGTACGCGGTCAGCGCCGGATCCCCGTCCGGGCCGGGCACCGCGAACACCCGCACCCCGCTACCGGGCAGCGCCTCCTCGGCCAGCCGCTGGCAGGCCGCCAGCTCTACCCAGCACGAATCGACCCGCACCCAGCCCTCGTCGCGCACTACCGGCTCGACCCCGGTGATCTCACTCAGCCGCCCCAGATCCGCGTCCCCTGCCGCCGCGGCCACCAGCAGCCGCTCCACCCCCCGCAACACCAGCTCGAACTCCGACCGAGGCACCCGCCGCGTATCGGCCGCCCACAGGGTGAACCGCAGGGCCGCGCCAAGATTTACCAGATGCAGCCGGAGCGACTCGGTCATGTCTGGCGGCTGCCACCATCCGGAAACGGTCTGCGCGAGTGCGGCCGCAGCCTCGGCGGGGGAACCGACCGGCACCTCGGCGGGGGGCTCGCCCGTCGCGTGGATCTCGTCGAGCCGGAGGCCGACAAGGTTATCGATAGAGCAGTCCCGTGTCAGCGCGATGCCACGCTGGTGGCTGAGCTCGTCGTGGACCGCCTGAAGCTTGATCGCGTCGAACGCACTGTGCCGCTGCGCGCGCAGGGACGCGGTGCCGGCCCGGCGGACCTGCTCGTCGAAGCTGGCCGTGTCGGTGTCGATGACAAGCAGGCTGTCCTGGGCCAGGGTTCCGACGTAGTCACGCAACTGCGCGCCGAGCCGGTTGCTCGACGGAGAGGTCAGGAAGCAGGGGCGCGTGCCGCTGCGGTGGCTGAGGATGGTGCTGACCGCAGCAAGGACGACCATCGCCGGGCTCGCCCCGGTCCGGTCGGTGATGTGCGGCAACGCCATTGCCGCGGCAGGTGAATACAGCCAGCAAGCCAGCGGCCGCCCGTCTCCCCCTGGTTCCGCCGGGGTGGCCTCGGGCATGGCGTAAAGGCTCTGCGGCCGATGGCGGAGCTGGTCGTGCCAGTACCGCAGGGCGGCCTCGGCCCGTTGCTGCCCGCGCGGCGACCGTTCCACTGCCGCCTGGTCCAGCGGCTGAAGCGCCCGCGGCCCGGCCGGCTGAGCGTCCCGGCCGACCACCAGCTCGTTGAACTGCCGGCCCAGTACCGCCATCGACGCGAAATCCACCGCCATGTGCGAGTACACCGCGACCACGGCCAGGACACCTCCGTCCGGCGCGACCGCTACCCCCACCCGCACCGGCAGCTCGCTGTCCATCTCGAACCCCTGCTCCCGCAGCAGCCCAGTCAGCTCCCGGACCACCGTTGCCTGGGCCGGGTCCTGATCGGTCGTCCGGTATACGCCGACCCCGATCTCCCCCGACACCGCAACTCGCTGTACCGGCCACCCTTCAGCCCCGCACACCCCCGGGTAGGTCGTGCGCAGCGACTCATGCCGCGACACCAGCATCCCCCAGGCGCCCGCGACATCCTCGACGCTCGCACCGTCCGGGACCTGGAACATCCACTCGTCCATGCTCAAAAACCGGTCCGCCCCCAGTTCCCCCATCCACTGGAACGTATTGCGCTGTGCCAGCGTCATCGGGCCGTCCCCACCCCGGTCCCCGCTGAACTTCACCCACACGCGGTCCACCAACACCAGGGCATTCATATTGCGGCTCCCTACGTAATTCCAAATCTTCTGGCATGTCACGTACGCTATCCGACGAAATCATTGCATAGCAGCGGGGAAATCCCCAGGTGAAAACTAGCGAGAGCCTAGGGGGTTCCCCAGTTACCTCACCTAGCCCACGGACCTAGCATTCTCGTGACCGCACGCTGCGTGGCGTGCCCGCGAATTCAACCCGACAAGGTGTCTGGAGCCATGACGCTGGCCGTTGAGCTGGATTCCCTAGACCCCGCTCGTTCCGAGCACCTGCCGGTGAGTGCGCTACTAGAAAACGATTCGGTGCCGGTACGGCGGACCGCTGATGGCGTGTTGGTGGCGACCGCGCTGCCCGCCGCAGACCGCTGGCGCCTCGACGCGTGGTTCCCTGGCGAGAACCTGATGTTCAGTCCCGTCGGCGCCGCGCCCCTCGCTGGTGGCTGGGGCGCGACGGCTGTCATCGTCCTCATCGGAGCGTCGTTCTGCGCTTGCGTATTGTTCAAGCTGGTGCTGGCGACCTCATCAAAAGGGCATCGTGCAATCAAATCGCGCTATTCACAGCTGGCGGACGAAGACCTTCCCTGCTACACGATTATTGTGCCCGCGTATCATGAGGAAGAAGTAATAGGCCCCACCATTCAGTGGATCGCGAACGTCGGCTTCATCCAGCTCGCCGAGGCCGTCCTGCGCGAGATGGCGCCGCCGATCGCCAGCCCCGATCTGCTGATCCTCGCGTACGCGCTGCCCGACCTGCATCCGCTCAAGAGCACCACCACCTACCTCAACTACCTGCTGGGCGGCGAGAGCCGCAGCTTCGCCGTGGCCGAGCAGGGCCTGCGCGCCCCGTTCACCGCGCTGCGCATCGCCGACGCGTACGTGCGGGCAGGCAGGTACGCCAACCTGGCGCTGTTCATCTGCGACCAGACCACCCTGCCCTACTATGATCCGGTCGTTCACGACACCCCTCTCGCCGACGGCGCGCTCGCGCTCGGCTGCGCCGAGGCTACCCGGGACTACCTGGCCATGCACCGGAGCCGGCTGGCCAAGGCCGACCAGTCAGAAGTGGACGGTGTGGCCGATCGGATCGCCGCGGTGCGCGCACTGCTGCACCGGGTCGCCGCGGACTTGGACCACGACCACGGCGACCCGCACCGGATCAGTGCGGTGAAGGCCCAGGCCGCGCAGGTGGCCGAGGACATGACGATGCTCGCGGCACGACTGCTCGGGCCAGCCTCGCTCATCGAGCATCCCTGGCTGGAGAAGACCTGCCGGGACGTGCGCGCCTTCGACATCATGGAGGGCCCCGCCAACCTGCACCGGCTCGCCGTCTTCCAGGGCCTGCGCAAGGCAACCAACCTGCCCGGAGGCGGCAATGTGGCCCGGCATTGACCTACTCATGATCGGCGAGCTGGACCGGCTGACCAGCCGGCCGTGGTTCATGCGCTACGTGTTCGCCGATCCTGAGATGGCACACGCGCAATCCCTGGGGCCGGGCCGACGCCGCGAGTTCCTCGCCGGGCGGTTCGCGGCCAAGGAAGCGGTACTGAAGGTACTGGGCATCGGCATGTTCAACGGCGTGCCGCCGCGAGACATCTGGCTCCTGCACACCGACCTGGGCAGGCCCACCGTCGATCTGCACGATGCCGCGCTACGGGCCGCGAGCCGCAACCGGATCAGCAAGGTCACTGTGTCAATCACCCACAAGGGCGACCTTGTCGCGGCCGTGGCCGTCGGCTGGTGACGATGAGCCAGCTCTTCGATTCGGCGCTCGTTCTTCTCGGCGTCGCCGACCTAATCGCCAGGCTCAGGCTGGGTACGGGTGCCGCGCCGTGGACGGGCCGGGCAGCGACCGGTGAGTGGATCATCGTATATGGCGGCGGCCTGGGCGCAGCGGCCTTGCTGGCCGGAGCACCCTGGGTGGGCCTGTCCGCGGTCGCGGTGGCCTGCCTCACCCTGTCGCTGGCCTGCCGCCGCATCTTCGGTTTCCTGCATCTGCGCGGGTACCTGTCGTTGATCGTCACAGCCCAGTTCCGGGTCGCCGCCGTGGCATGGCTGGCGTATTTCACGGCGACCGCGGAGATCCAGCCGTTCGGCAGAGCGCTGCTGGGCGTGCTCACCACGGTCGCGGTCCTCGTCCTGCCGATCCAGCTCCTGGACAACTTCCTGCTGCAGGAGGCCGCGTGCCGGACCGGCTGGCCCGAGCCGGCGCCCCGGCCGTCCGCGCCGTCGTCGCCGGCGCCGGCTCTCCGGCCGCGCGTCAGCGTACAGGTGCCGTGCTACGCGGAACCGCCGGACGTCGTCATCGCGACACTCGATCACCTGGCCAGGCTGGCCTACGACAACTACGAGGTCGTCGTCATCGACAACAACACCGCCGACGAGGCCCTGTGGCGGCCGGTGGAGGCCCACTGTGACCGGCTGGGCAGCCGGTTCCGGTTCTTCCACGTCCCGCGGCTGGCCGGGGCCAAGGCGGGAGCGCTGAACTTCGCGCTGGCCCGCACCGGCGCCGATGTCGAGCTCATTGCCGTCGTGGATGCCGACTATCAGGCGGAACCGGGCTTCCTCGCCGAGCTGGTCGGTACTTTCGCCGACGAGCAGGTCGCCTTCGTACAGACAAGCCACGACTACCGGGACTGGACCGGCTCCCCGTACCTGACCGGGTGCTACTGGGAGTACCGCGCCATGTATGGCGGCTACATGCGAAGCCGGAGCCAGCGGCGGACCGCGCTCACCACGGGGACCATGTGCCTGATCCGGCGCAGCGCGCTGGATCAGGTCGGCGGATGGGCGGCTTGGTGCTGCACCGAGGACTCGGAGCTGTCAGTCCGCCTGCACGCGGCCGGCTACCACGGCTGGTACGTGCACCACACGTACGGCCGGGGGGTTGTACCGGACGAGTTCGCGGGCTACCGGCGTCAGCGGCACCGCTGGATCTACGGGCCCACCCAGGAATTCCGCCGGCACTGGCGCCTGTTCCTCCCGGCGCGCTGGGCGGCACCCTCGGCTCTCACCGGTACCCAGAAGATCCTTTTCGCCCACCATGGCCTGCGCGAGCTGGTTACGGCGGCAGCCACGCTGGCCGTCACCGCCACCACGGTGGCCCTTACGGTTTTCCTGGCGCTGTCTTCGCCCGGCCCGCGGGTATCCCCGGCCGCGCAGGTCGGCCTGGCGGCCGGCGCCCTGTCCGGGATGCTGGTGCTCTGGCCGCTGCTGCGACGTGTTGTCGGATGTTCCCGGACAGAGACGACCCGGGCGATCGTCTGCCGGATGGCGTTGCTGCACACCAGGTTGTCGGCCGGCCTGGCCGGATGGCGCTCCACCTCTGGCACGTTCCGGCGTACGAGCAAGTTTCCGGCGTCATCGACCTGGCGCAAGGCGCTGACCGATACCACGCGCGAGGCGCTGCGTGGCGTGGCGGCACTCGGCCTTGCCGGCTGGGCACTGGCGGAAAGCTCGCCGGGAAGCCCCCTGCTGCTGCCCGCTGGTTATCTGGTGATCCGATCCGCGTGCTGGCTCGCGGCGCCCGCGCTGTCCCTGTCCGCCGACCGATCGCTGCGAGCCGCCCGCCCCGGCGGTCGTGCCCAGCACGCCCATTCGCCGCGCGTTCCACGTACGGTACGACGGTGAGTTCACGCGGCGTGGTGCCGCCGAGCCAGGACGATTCCGTTCCTCAGGCGCGGGCTGAAACCTGGCGCGCAGGCCGTCGGCGACGTGTACGGCGACCGGGTCCTGGTCGGGCGGGTGCAGTTCATCGACGTGCGCGACCTGGCGGCCTGGTTCGCCGATGCCTGCCACGCGGGGACAGGCGGCGTGTACAACCTGACGGGAACGTTCCTTCCGTTCGGGGGAATGCTCGGTCTGTGCCAGGCGGCGGTGCACGGCGAGGCCGAGCTGGGGTGGATTCCCTCCGAACGGCTGGTCGCCGCCGGCGTCGACCCGGGGATGGGCATCCCGCTGTGGATCGCCGAGCCGGGCTGCGAGGCCATCAACGACGTCGACAGCTCCCGGGCGGTCACTGCCGGGCTGGCATGCAGGCCAGCGACCGACACGATCCGCGACACGCTCGCCTGGGACACCGCGCGCGGCGGCCCGGCACCCGGCAGCGAGGGCCTGCCCGCTGCCGAGGAAGACAGGCTGCTGGCCATGATCGACTTGGACGCACATCCTGCCAGCCCGCGCTCCAGGCCGACGTCGAGGTCACCAGTGAAGCCGGGCATCCCGGGGCTACGCTGGCAGCATGCTTGTCGCTAGCTCAATTACGCCGCTCGGCATGAGTGGTGAAGTCGGCGAGATCGTCGCCGGGGCGGTCCGGGGCGTCCGCGAGAGTGGACCGCCCAACCGGACCGACGCCATGCTCACGAACACCGTGTGCTTAACGCACTGTTAGCACTGAACAGCAGCGCCGCAGCTCAGGACACCTACAGGAGGTCTCTCCGTCATGATCGTCGCGTTCTCGGTCGCTCCGTCCGGTACCGGACACGCCGACGGCTCCGTCTCTGATGCGGTTGCCGCAGCGGTGAAGATCGTGCGAGACTCCGGCCTACCGCACCGGACGTCGTCGATGTTCACCGAAATTGAAGGTACCTGGGACGAGTGCTTCGGCGTGGTGAAGCGCGCCACCGAGGCCGTGCTCCCGTTCGGGTCGCGCGTTTCGCTGGTGCTGAAGGCGGACATCCGGCCAGGCTACGGGGGCCAGATCGACTCGAAGCTTGAGCGGCTGGAGGCAGCGATCGAGAAGCAGGACGACCAAGCCCACTCGTGACCCGACCCATGCCCCCATCTCTTCTCGTTCGATTTTTGACACAGCTTAAGTAAGTAGCTTTTCTCTAGTTGCCGGATCAGCGTAGGGCGCGGCTTCGACGTTATAAAGTCGACGCTCATGTTCGATGGCCAGGATGTCGCATCCCAAGGGTTACCGTGGCTGGTGAGGATGCCGCGCGCGTTGAGATCGCGCACCAGCGCGTTCTGCGGTTCTCCCGCCAAGGTCCGCCGCTCGCCGTCCTTCGGCTGACGGGTGAACCGCTCTAGGTCGAACACGATGAACCCGCCGGAAACGCCGCGCTCAAGCCGGCTCATCAGTTCATCCCACGCCGGACGCTTAACGGCCGGGTCCCACGCCGAACGACCCGGGTCAACCAGCACCTTGCCCTCCGGCAGGTCAAGCTCGGCAAGCCTCAGGCGGCAGATCGCGACCTGGCCGCCCGTGGACGGCTCGCTCTGCTGGTTGTCCTTGCTCTTGATCCGGCTGGCCCTGGCGTAGATGTCGTAGGGCTTAGCTGTCTGAAACGGTGGAGCGCTACCTGGCCAGCGACGGCTGATCCCGCCGGGGCTATCCCGGCGGGTCCGTCCGGCTCGGCTATCCGGCCCGGCTATCCGGCTTGGCTGGCGACCGGGACGCGGTCGATGAGGGCCTTGAGGCCCGCCTCGTCGAGCAGGTCGGCGGGGCGGACGGTCAGCTCGTGGCGCACGTAGTAGAAAGCGGCGCGGACCTGGCCCAGCGGGATCCCGGCGATCGCGGCCCATGCCAGCCGGTAGGCGGCCAGCTGGACCGCGACGGCGTCATTCTCGGCTTGGCTGCGCGGCGGCTGGCCGGTCTTCCAGTCCACGACGTCGAAACCGCCCTCACCGTCGGCGAAGACCGCGTCGATCCGGCCCCGGATCTGCCGGTCCCCGATCAGCGTGTCGAACGGCACCTCGACTTCCCGTGGCCAGCGATCGCCCCATTCGCCCGCCTCGAACTTGTCCCTGAGCCGCGCGAGGGCATCGTCGGGCTCGGCTTCCGGGTCGGCGAACAGGTCGTCGTCGGCGATGAGCCGCTGCTGGCCGAACCGCTCCTCCAGCCACCGGTGGAACTCGGTTCCGCGCCGCGCCTGGCGGGCCGGCGGCTGCGGCATGGGCCTGCGCACCTGGCGAGCCAGCTCGTCGGGATCACGCGCGAGCGCGACGAGCGCGGACACCGACAGCCGGGCAGGCAGCATGACCGGGATGGGGCCCTTGCCACGCCGTTGCTGGCGGTCCCGCTCGGCCAGCAGCAACCCGGCATCGAGATCCCAGGCCGCCACGAGCTCCTGCTCGGCCGGGGCGAGCGCGGGGACGGCGGGCGAACCCCCGGCGGAGGGGACGCCCTCGGGATGGCCGGTCAGTTCATCGCTGGTGAACAGGGCGTCCTGCTGATCGTCGCCGCGCCGCCGTCGCCGCCGCCCGGCGGCGGGGGTCGCCGGCGCCGCGGGCCCGGTCGTTGAGGGGCTGCCGTCCGAGGCAGTGCTGTCCGAGGCAGTGCCGCCCGATGCAGTGCCGCCCGATGCTGTGCCGCCCGGTGCGTTGCGCATCGCGGCTTCGACGAGCAGGCGGGCTGAGTGGACGGCCGCGTAGTGCTGGCCGGCCGCGGTTACCGGCCAGTCGGCCTCGTCGACGGCCGCGAGCAGCGGATTGCTCGCCTCGTCGTCGGGCGGCTCGGTCCACTCGCGGACAGCTCCCGCGCCGGCCTCGCACGCCTCGCGCACTTCGGTGAGGAAGACCGACGGCCCGAGCGGCGCGGTCCCCTCTCCCCACCAGTAACCAGAGCAGCCCAGCCAGAACGCGGCCCGGGTGGCCGCGACGTACGCCAGCCGCCGCTCCTCGGCGAGGTCACGGTCAGCGCAGGCGGCGGTGAACTCGGCCAGCGAGTCCGCGTCGAGGCCCCTGAGCGACGGCAGGTCAGCGACGTCGCCGCGCAGGCTGAACGGGATCAGCCGGGGGTTATCTGTCCACTTGGTGGACTGTCGCGGCCTGGCCGGGAAGACCTGCGACTTGTCGCCCGCAGCCAGCCCCGGCACGAAGACCGCCGGCCACTGCAGGCCCTTGGCCGCGTGGACGGTGAGTAGCTTGACCGTATCGGCCTCGCCCACCCGCCCGGTCTCCAGGCCGAACTCCTCTTGCTGAGCCGCCGTCAGGTAGGCGAGGAACGCGCCGAGCGTGGGCTCGGGCTGGTCGCCGGCGAAGGCCGCGGCCACGTCGGTGAACTTGTCCAGGTCCGCCCGGGTCGTGCTCTGGTCGAGGCCCGGCCTGGCCGCGACCTCGATGTCCAGGCTGAGCGTCCGCTCGATCTCGGCGATGATGTCGGCGATCGGCCGGCTCACGTGCGCGCGCAGCCGACGGGTCTCCGCGGCCAGTGCCTGCAGGCGGGCATAGCCGGCCTGGGAGTACCCAGCCGGATCGCCGAGGTCATCGAGCGCTTCGACGAGTGACCCGGTGTCGGATGTCAGGTCCGTTACCGCCTCCGCGATCGCATCCGAGTCGGCGTCCGGGACCGCCGCGGCGCTGGCCGCCGGCTCGGGCCGCGCGTGGTCGCCGCGGTCGCCCTCGCCATCATCGTCGCGGTCGTGGTAGTCCTTGTCGGATGGCCAGGGGACTTCCTCGTCGTCGGCCGGGCCGGCCGGCCACGGGACCTCTTCGTCGTGCGCCCGCGCGGTGCCGGGGAGGACGGACGCGGGCTCGCCCGGCTCGGCACTGCCCGGTGCCGTCTTGCCTGGCCCAGTGTTCGCCCGCACCGTGTTCGCCGGCACCCTGTTTTCCGGCACCGTGTCCGACGGCACCCTGTTTTCCGGCACCGTGTCCGACGGCACCGTGTCGAGGCCTCGGGCGAGGTCGCGGGCGCGGCGGCCGAGGGCGACGAGGTCGCGCGGGCCGATTCGCCAGCGCGGGCCGGTGAGCAGGCGCGCTAGCGCGTCTGAGGCCGAGGCATCGTGCAGCACCCGTAGCGTCGCCACCACGTCTTGCACCTCGGGAACGCTGAGCAGGCCGCCAAGGCCGACTACCTCGCACGGGATGCCGCGCCGCTCCAGCGCCCGCCGCAAGGCGGTGAACTGCGAGCGCTTCCGGCAGAGCACCGCGATATCCGATGGCCGGACGCCCGCGGCGCGTCCGTCCGGCCAGGGCTTGCCGTCCGGCGCCGATCCGGGCGGCAACGCCAGCAGGCCTGCTGCCTCATTGGCCACCCATTCCGCCTCGATGGTCACGGCAGGCAGCAACGCGCAAGTCACCGCGCCGCGCGCGGCGCGATCGGGTGCCGGGGCCAGCAAGGGCACGTCCGGCGCGGCCCGGCGCAGCTCCGTCTGGATGAGCGCCGCCGCGTCCAGTACGTGCCCGGCGCTGCGGAAGCTGGTGGACAAGAGGCTCACCGGGGCCGGCCCTCCCGTCCGCGACGGGAAGTCGGTAGTGAACCGGCGCAGGTTGCCGGCGCTCGCGCCGCGCCAGCCGTAAATGGACTGGCACGGGTCACCGACAGCGGTGACCGGATGCCCGCCGCCGAAGAGCGAGCGCAGCAGCACGAGCTGCGCATGACTGGTGTCCTGGTACTCATCGAGCAAGACGACCTGGTAGCGTCCTCGCTCGGCGGCACCGACCTCGGGATGCCGGGAGGCGATGCGCGCAGCGATGGCGACCTGGTCGCCATGGTCGAGCTCCTCGCGGGCCGCCTTGGCTACCGCATACCGGCTGACCAGCGGCAGCATCTGCTCTCGGGCGCGCTGCGACTCCAAGATCCGGCGCACGGCCGCTGCCGGCTTGCCCGGCAGGGCGTCACGTTGCCGGGCGAGCCATTCGCCGACTGAGGCGATATCGGCCGGCTCGCGCAGGTGCTCGGCAAGGTCCCCGGCCAGTTGCAGCACCGCGGCGGTGACCGTCTGCGGGGTCCATCCGATCTCATCCATCGGCCCGTCGTAGGCGGCCACGATCGAGGCGGCCATCTGCCAAGACAGCGCGGGAGTGATCAGGCGCTGCGACGGTTCGAGGCCCTCCCTGAGGGCGTGGTCGCTGACCAGCCGCCCCGCGTAGGCGTGATAGGTGCCGATGACCGGTTCCCCGGGCCAGGGCCCCGACTCGTCGTCAGCCTGATCGCCATCGCCGCGCTGAACGGCGCCGGACGGGGAGCCCGCGGTGCCTGCGGCATCCGGCGCCCCCAGCCCGGCGCGCCGTAGCCGGTCAAGACGGGACCGTACCCGGTCGGCGAGCTCGCCAGCGGCCTTACGGGTGAAGGTGAGGCCGAGCACCCGGTCGGGACGGGCCATCCCGTTCGCGACCAGCCAGACCAGCCGGGCGGCCATCGTCTCGCTCTTGCCCGAGCCAGCTCCCGCGATCACCGCCATAGGTCCCAGCGGCGCGCCAATCACCGCCGCCTGCTCAGCCGTCGGCTCCGGCAGCCGCAGCAGGCGCGCCAGGTGCGCGGGGCTGTACTGGACGCTCACAAGGACATTCCACCAGAGCCCACCGACATTCGAGGGGGCTGACCCCGGTGGCCAGGAGGCCAGGAGGCCAGGAGGCCAGGAGGCCCGGTGGCTAGGAGGTCAATGTTCGGGGGGCGTGTAGGACTCGATGCCTTCGGGGGACCGCTGGCGGGCCAGCTGGCCTCGCGCGATGAGTACCTCCAGGTGCGCGGCGGTCTCGCCGACCGCCAGGAGCTGGCTCATCGGGTCAAGCTCGGAGAACTTGCGCTGCCTGCGGGTCCAGGGGATCTCGTTGGCGGCGGCGAAGGCGGTCACCGGTCCGCCGGAGGCGGTCTCCAGCGTCTGGGCCAGCCGCTTCTCGTGGTGCTCAAGGAGCTCGTTGACCCGCGAGTGGGTGCTGTCGCGAACCGGGCCGTGGGCCGGGAACAGCCTGGAATCGGGCAGCGTGAGCATCAGCTGGAGGGAGCTGAGGTAATCGGCGAGCGCCGTCCGGGTGATGACGGGCTGGAACCCGATCGACGGCGTGATGTGCGGCAGGATGTGGTCCCCGGCGAAGAGGATGGCGCTCGCCGCGTCATGGAACACCACGTGGCCGCTCGTGTGGCCGGGGGTGTGCAGCGTGCGGAGCGTGCGCGAACCGAGGTCGAGCACGGCACCATCGGTGAGCCAGTGGTCAGGGTCGGACCAGGCGAGGCCGGGCTGCGGGTCAGCGAGGCCGGGCGCCAGGAATCCGCGGACCTGGTCGGCGATGTGCCCCGCACCCATGCCGTAGAGCATCTCGATGAAGCCTGGGTCGCTGTGACGCTCGTGCGCGGAGCGGATGGCCGCCAGGTTGACCCGCTCGCCCTCGCCGAGGCTGACCTGGCCAGCCAGTGTGGTGCGCAGCTCCACGGCGAGCGTGTAGTGGTCCTGGTGCACGTGGGTGATGAAGAAGTTGCGGATGTCACCGAGGCTCAGGCCAAGCTGCGCCAGGTCCTTCGTCAGCCGTTCCCGGGCCTGGACCAGGGCCATGCCCGAGTCGATCAGGTCGACCCCGTCCGGGCCGACGAGCGCGTAGACATTCACCGCGGTCAGCGCGTCCCCGGGGAGCGGAAGCGGGATCCGGTAGGCGCCCCCGCCGAGTTCTTCCATCCCCTGGTTAGCCCAGGCGTGTCGGTCAGCCTGCATCGATACGCTCCCCACCCTCGTCACAGGCACCGCATTCCACCCGTAACCGTTACTTCGCTTAGCACAAATATACCTGCGACCCGCGAGGAGACGGGGAAGGGCGAGGCGGGAGGCGTGGAGGCGGCGACGCAGACGCCGGCTACTGGCTCACCTGGGTGCCGTCGGGGTGGACGGGACAGCAAGATGAGACGGGGCAGGTGCGGCAGCCTGGGTTGACCCGGGCGTGAAAGAGCGGGCCCGCCATGCCGGCCGCCACCGCCTCGACCAGGTCCTTCGCCCATCCCGGCTCCGGGTCGTCGGCCAGCGCGCCCTGGCGCTGGATCTTGGCGGTTGCCTTGAAGCCCGCCTTGCCGAGCTGGACGAGCTCCGCCCCGCCCGGCTCGATCAACCCCAACCGCTCGAAGGCCCCGAGCAGCACGGCGAGCTGGTAAACGCCAAGCTGCGGATGCCGGTCAAGCTCGTCATCGCGGGGGGCGCTGGCGCCCGTCTTGAGGTCAACGACGACTCCCCGGCCCTGGCTATCGCGCTCGAGCCGGTCGACCCGGCCGGTGATCTCCACCTGGCCGACCCGGACCCGCAGCGATTGCTCAGCGGCCAGCAGGTCGCGCGGGTTGGCGGCGTGCCAGTCCAGGAACTTGCGGACCATCTGCTCGGCGAGCTCGCGCTGGCGGGTGCCGTACCAGATGCTCCCGAAGTCAAGGTGGTGCCAGATGTCGTCGATGCGGGCGGCGACATCGCGCTCGGACGCGCCTTCGGAGATGAGCTGCGCGGCGGCGTGGATCACGGTGCCCAGGTGACGCAAGACATCGGAGCGGCCCGCGCCGACGGCCGACTCCAGGAGCCAGCGCAGTCCGCACCGGGCGAACGACTCGACCTGGGACGGCGAAAGGCGGACGGCCTCGCCATCGGCGACGATGGGCCCCTCGTCGGATAGCTTGGTCAGGGCGTACCACTGCGCGGGGTCGGCCCCCCGCACGCCGGCTTGCGCCAGTCGGGCCAGTTGCGCGGCGGCCGCCTCGCGGAGGGCAAGCGGCCTGGCCTCGTCCGCCGTCGCCCGGCGCAGGTCCGCCACCAGCACGGGCAGGGACAGCCAGCGGGCGTGCGCCCCGGCGCGCTGGATGTCAACATCGTCACCGGCCAGCTCGGCGAGGAAACGGGATGGCCGCAGGTCCGATTCCTCCCCGCCAGCGGCCGTCACCACCAGCAGCTTCTTCGCCCGGGTCACCGCGACGTAGAACAAGCGGCGCTCTTCGGCGAGCAGCTTCGCGGCCAGCGCGGCGACCGCGACATCCGCAGACTGGTGCACGGCCTGCGGCGCGGCGGCCTCGGCGAGCTCATCGGCCCCGAGCAGGGAGCCACGCATCCGCAGGTCGGGCCAGGTCTCTTCTTGCACCCCGGCGACCACCACGACATCCCATTCCAGGCCCTTTGAGCGATGGGCGGTCAGCACCCGGACGCAGTCCTCGCGGGCCGCCTGCTCGGCGAGGGTATCTCCGACGATCTCCTGGCCGGTCAGGCTGTCGAGGAACAGCTGCGGGCTGCCCGGCGGCAGCTCATCGGCGAATCGCGCGGCCCGGTCGAAGAGGGCGAGCACCGCATCCAGGTCCCGGTCGGCGGACGGGTCCTGCTCGGCCAGCCGCTCCCACCGGTCGGCCAGGCCGGATGCCGACCAGAGCGCCCACAGGATGTCCTCGGCGGTGCCGCCGCGGGCGATGGCCCGCCGAGCCGTCTTAAGCAGCGTGGCGACGCGCAAAGCCGGTGCCGCGATCCGGTCGGAGACAAGGTCGAGGGATGAAGGCTGCGTGAGTGCCTCGGTGAGCGGCCTGCCGTTCATGGCGCGGCGGAGCTTGCGCAGGCCAAGGCCGTCGGTCTGGCCGAGCGGGCCGGTCAGCAGGTCGGCGGCGGTCTCCTCGTCGAGGGCGGCCGGCCGCAGGGCGCAGCGGAGCAGGGTTAGCAGTGGCCGGACCCCGGGCTCGTCCGGGAGGGGTAGCTCATCGCCGGCCACGCTCACCGGGACGCCAGCGGCGGCCAGCGCCCGCCGCAGCAGCGGGACCTGGCGCTGGGCCGAGCGAACCAGGACCGCCATCTTGGCCCACGGCACGCCATCAGCCAGGTGCGCACGGCGCAAGATGTCAGCGACCAGCGCCGCTTCCTGGGTCGCCGAGTCGGCTATGAGGATCCGCACCTCGCCTTCGGGCGCACCCGGCACTGGGATCAGGGCACGGTGCACTGAGTTCCCGAACACCCTCGGGGTGCCGGCAGGCGGGGCGGCGGATGGTTCACCGGAGTCCCGGCGGGCTCCCGGGACTCCGGCCAGGGGGGCCTGGGCGGACGGGGAGTTCCCCCTGTCCGCGGGGTCACCGGGGGGTTGGCCCCCGGGGGCAGGCAGGGCCACTGGGAGCCGGCGAGCCACCCTCCGGGACGCCGCCAGCAAGACAGGGCCGCTGCGGCGGCAGGTGCGCAGCGCCACCACGGGAGCCGGATTGCCGTCCGGGGCGCGGAACTTCTCGGGGAAGCTCGCCAGTGCCCGCACGTCCGCGCCGCGGAACGCGTAAATGGACTGGTCCGGGTCGCCGACGGCGATCAGGTCGCGGCCATCGCCGGCCAGGGCCAGCAGCAGGGACTCCTGCGCCGTTTCGCTGTCTTGGTACTCATCGAAGAATATGTCGTCGTAGTCATAGCGCTCTCTCTTCCGCGTCGCGCCTCGTGACAGCAGCGCGTCCGCGATCCGGACGATTTCCGCGTAGT
>JAICUO010000361.1 GCA_025935815.1 Streptosporangiaceae bacterium | reverse complement strand
CGGCTCTGCCCGCAACCCGGGCGGTGCCCCCGGTACTGGCGAGCACAGTTCCAGCGAGCCCGCGCTGCCGTTCCCGGCGGCGGCCTCGCAGCTCCAGCTCGGCGTCACCGGCGATGCCTCGTTCGAGGCTGACGAGGTCGCGCTGTACCCCGGTGACGTCCTGATGGCGGTCACCGACGGGGTAACCGAGCGCCGTGATGACTCCGGCCGCCTGCTCGACGACGACGGCGGGCTCGCGCGGATGCTCGCCACCTGCCGTAGCCTGAGCGCGACCGGCGTGGCCGCCCGGATCGGGCGGGCCGTCAGCGAGTTCGGCTCCGAGCCGTCCGCCGACGACATGGCGATCCTCGTCCTGCGCGCGCAGGCCCGGGGCTGACCCGCTCGACGCGCCGCCGGTTCACCACCAGGCGAAAAACTTCAGCTCAGCAGTACGGCCAGGAACGCGCCCGCGATCATGAACGGCCCGAACGGCAGGTCACCCTTGCGGGTCATCCGGCCCAGCGCGATGAGGAGCAGGCCGCAGGCGGCGGCGAGCACGAAGGCCACGAAGGTGCCCGCCAGCAGCGCCTGCCAGCTCACCCACGCCAGCGCCGCCCCGGCGCTGGCCGCGAGCTTGACGTCGCCCAGGAACATGCCGCCGGGCCGGATCACCATCAGCGCCAGGTAGAAGCCCGCCAGCGCGGCCGCGCCGCCGATCGCCTGGCCGAAGTGCCCGAGCTGGTGACCGGCGACCGCCCCCGCTCCCAGCAGCAAGATCACGCCGGCGAAGGCGGGCAGCGTCAGCCAGTCCGGTAGCCGGCGGGAGCGCACGTCGATGACGGCGAGCGGCATGCCGAGCAGCGCCAGCCAGGCCAGCGCCGCCAGTGCCCACGGCGACTGATGCCCCAGTGTCACGCCCTCAGTGTCCCCCCTCAGAGCCAGCTAAGGCGGCGGAAGACGATGTAGAGGATGAACATGGAGACCAGCATGAGGGCCATGGCGATGCCGAACCCCACCGTCCGGCCGAACTCCGGGTAGGGCACGTTCATCCCGTAGAAGCCCGTGATGAACGTGGGGACCGCGATGATCGCCGCCCACCCGGTGACCTGCTTGCTGATCACGTTCATCCGGTTGCCCTGGATGGTGAGGTTGGTCTCCAGGATGGAGTTCACCAGGTCCCGCAGGCTGTCGGTCCACTCGGCGGCCCGCAGCACGTGGTCGTAGACGTCCTGGTAATAAGGCATCAGGTCGTCGGTGATGACGTGCAGGTCGCGCCGCATCAAGGCGTTGATGATCTCACGCATGGGCAAGACGATCCGGCGCAGCAGGACCAGGCTCTTGCGCAGCTGGAAACTGCTCTTCTGGACGGCCATGTCCTGCGGGGTATCGGCGAACAGCTGGTCTTCCAGGAGCTCCACCTGGTCGTCCATGCTCTGCACGGCCTCGAAGTGGCCGTCCACGATGTAGTCCAGCAGCCCGTGGACCAGGTAGCCGACGCCATCCTTGGACAGGTCCGAGCTGGCGTCCCAGCGGGCGACCACGGCCCCGATGTCCAGGCCGTCGTCCTTGCGCACCGTGATGAGCGCCCGCCGGGTGATGAACGCGGCGACCTCGCTAGTGCGCAACTCGCCCGTGGCGGCCTCCCACCGCGCGCCGTAGGCGGTCATGAACACGTAATCCTGGTACCGGTCGAGCTTGGGCCGCTCATGCGGCGCGACGGCGTCCTCGATGGCCAGCGCGTGCAGCCCGAACTCCTCGCTGAGCACCGCCAGGTCCTGCCGATCGGGGTTGCGCAGGTCGAGCCAGACGACGGCTGACTCATCGGCGTCCAGGTGGTCGCTGATCTCCGCGACCGGGAAGCCCTCCGATACCAGGGCGCCATCTCGGTAGACGCGGGTCCGCGCCTGGCAGCGGGTGGTCCCGTCGACGCAGAGGGCGCCCGAGGCGACCTTGTCCGGGTCGCTGCCGTGAAAGGTGACATCCGTCGTCCGCCGGTTGCCAAGCGCGCCGCTGGAGGTGCTGCTGGCGTCGTCGACGTCCGCGGTGGACTTGCTCTTCATGTGGCCAGGTTAGAACTTCGCCGCCCGGCGGGGGCGCGGTAGCCGCGAGGAGGGCGTCATGATAACAACCGCGCTGCGCTATCACAAACCAGCTTGACACGCTATGACGTGATACGACTAGCCTTGCGCGAGTGGCGGACCTGAAGGTTGACTACCAGCTCCTGGACGCGACCGAGAAGAGCCTGGGCACTCTGGTCTCTGAGTTCCAGAACATCAAGGCCCAAGAGCATGCCTACGACGGCGCGCTGGGATCCGGGGACATCGCCGGCGCCCTGGGGAGCTTCTCCGGTAACTGGGACTACCACCGCAAGAAGCTCATCGGCTCCATGCAGGCGCTCGGCAAGATGGTCAGCGAGACCAAGGAGCAGTTCCAGAAGACTGACACCGGGCTCACGTCGAGCCTGACCCAGAAATAGCGTTCCGAACGCCGGGGAGCCGGAGGCTGAGCGCGGCTTGGTTCATGGCCGCGCCGGAAGGCAGGAGAGACTGTGGCACGTCCCGCCGACGGGGAATGGCGTCCCCTCGGGCTCGACCGCGATCCCGTACCCGGAGACCCCAACCGGATCAGCGAAGAGGCGCAGCACCTGGCCAGCGTGGCCACGGAGATCGCCAACCAGGTCGCCGCGCTCCGCAAGATCGCCAGCGCCGGCGACGAGGTCGGCCAGCACGCCGATGAGATCCGCAGTTCCGCCAAGGACCTCGCCGACCAGCTCGACAAGGTCGTGGGCCGGTACCAGAAGGTGTCCTCAGCGCTGAACGGCTGGATCCCGGACCTCGAGCGCGCTCAGGCGATGTCCATCCAGGCCCTCGACCAGGCCGAGGGACCGTACAAGCAGCTCAACCAGACCGTGGCGCTGCCATCGGGCCCCAACCTGACCCCGCAGCAGCAGCAGTCCGTTCAGCAGTACCACGACTCGGTGCGCAAGGCGCAAGGCGACCTCGCCGCGGCCCAGGACCTGCTGCACCGCGCGACGTCGCTGCGCGACAGCTCCGGCCGTCATTACGCGGGGATCATCCGCCAGGCCTGCGATGACAGCATGAAGGACTCCTGGTGGGACAAGTTCAAGGACTGGGTCAGTAGCATCTCCAAGTTCCTGAAGACCATCTGTACGATCCTTGAGATCATCGCCACCATCTTGGCGATCGTGGCGTTCATCATCGCCCAGTTCATCCCCGGGCTGGACGTACTGGTCGACGCGCTGGTCCTCGCCGCCATCATCACCACCGCGGTCGCGGCCAGCGGCCGGCTGCTGCTCGCGGCGACCGGCAACGGCTCCTGGCTGGACTTCGCGATCGACGCGTTCTCCCTCGCGACGTTCGGCGTCGGGCGGCTGGCCGGCTCGCTGGCCAAGGGGCTGGAGGCGACCACCATGGCGACGAGCAAGGCGGGGCTGACGGCCGAGCTCGCGGACGCCGTCATGCAGGAGAGCCCGCGCGGCATGATGATCATCAAGTACGCGCAGATGCAGGGGGTCAGCGCCTTGGAGATGGCGGGCCGGCTCGGCAAGTTCGCCCCCAGCCTCGCCAGCGACGCCGAGCTGGCGGGGACCATGAAGGTCATGGCCAGCCTCGGCGCGTTCGGCGAGGAGGGCGACACCTACGCCAGGCTGCTCACCCTCGGCGGCCGGTTCACCAACGGCTTCGCCGACCTGGGCAACGTCACCGATCTCACCAAGGGGCTGCTCACCGTCTCCGGCGGCAGCGCGGGGGTCGCCGGGCTGGTCGGCGTCGCGGCGCCCGCGCTCGGCGGGTTCGAGATCGACGGGTTCAACGGGCAGCCGGTGGTCAGCTGGAGCATGCCCGTCGTGAGCGACTGGTGGGAAGAGCACCTGGCCAACCCGATGACCGCCGCGATCCCGACTGGCGCGGCCAACGTGATAGCCGACGTCACCACGGTGACCGACCCCGCCGTGGGCATCCCGCTGCAGGCCTTCCGGCTCACCCACGGCGGCTGAGGACAGGCGGCGTGAGCACGGCGGACGTGGGCACGGCGAGCGGCTACACGCTCGTCCTGCCGACCGGATGGCGCCGCATACCCGTCCGGGAAGGGTCGAAGGCGGCGATCCGGACCATCCTGGACGAGATATTCGCCCGGTACCCGGCCGGGGAGTCCCGGGACCAGGTGATCAAGCACCGGGTCCAGCTCGAGGGACGGCTGACCGACATGGTCCGCAAGGCCCGGGCATCGGGCGGCATTGACCTCTACCTGCCGGTCGAGTACGTGCACGGCACCGCCGTCCCCGCCTCGTTCGTGGTATCGCAGGCCACCCTGGGGCAGCCGGACGACGGCGTCCCGGCCGATCCCGCCCAGGTCGTGGCCTTCCTCGTCACCGAGGCGGGGGGCACTGCCGGGAGCACTCCCGTGGAGGCGGCCCCGGCCGAGGTGGACGGCGTGGCCTGCGCCCGCACCGAGACGGTCGCCGCCCCCGATCCCGGCCAGGACGTGCCGCTTGGCTCCCGGCGGGTCGACTACGTCGTACCGGTTCCCGGCCAGCCGGGCCAGTGGCTCATCAGCGCGTTCTCCACCGTAGGCGACGGGGATCCCGGGGGAGAGTTCGCCAGGCTCCTGGTCTCGCTGTTCGACGCGATCATGCTCACCTTCCGGTGGACACGGCAATGACGACGCCGCAGCCGCCAGCCACGCTGGAGATGAGCCGCGAGGGCTGGATCAGCGTGACGTACAACCAGGCGGCCTGGATTCCCTGCCCGCCGGTCTTCCCCGAGGGGGAGGACCGGCGATCGTGGGCGCTGCTGTTCGCCCACGAGTGGTGGGCCAGGTCCGGCTTTGATGCCGGGCGCGGCGACCTGGGAGTGCGCGCCCTCGCCCAGACGCTGGCGGAGATCCACCAGACCGCCTACACCAGCCTCGCCATGCACGACGGGTTCATCCACCTCCCGGACCTGCGGCTCGCCCCGCTGCTGGTGGGCGTGGGGGTCTGGGCGGCCGACGGCGAGCGGGACGCCCAGCTCCGCGCGCTCGTCCGCGCCGATACCCCGGGGACCCTCCGGCCGCCGCTCGTGGAGGAGTTCCGCGCGGCGCGGATGGGACCCGGCCTGAAAGCCCTCAGCCATGTCCAGCACGGCGAGATGGTCATGGGCTTCCTGAGCTACGCCTGGCGGTCGCCGGAGCACGCAACGGCCGTCCGGATGTTCACGGCCTGCCCCGACTTGGGCCGCCTGCACCGGGCCGTCCCGGACATCGAGCAGCTCGCCGACGGCATGACAATCATCTCGCGCGGCTATCGAGCATCCAGCGAATAGGATAAGTACCGGCTCCGGAACCGCTTCCTGGGCCGCCTGCCGAGCGAGGAGGCTGCCGTGCCCCTGCCCGCCGTCAAAGGCCAGGTCCGCGCCGCCGGCCTGTCCATTCCCCTGGGCCTGGTGCTTCTCGTCGGCGGGGCCGCCGCGGTCGCGCTCGGCCAGCGCGCGCTCGGCGTCGCCCTCATCGCGGCTGGCGTGCTTAGCCCGGTCATCGGCTTCATCATCTTGCTGAGGGTCAAGCGGGCGACCACGACCGCCGTACAGGCTGACAAGGATCAGCGCATGGCGGAGATAGACGACTTCCTGCGCGAGGCGACGGAAGGCAAGGACCGCCCGTAGGCCACGTTCCGTTGCGCGGCAAATGCGCGTTTGCCGTGGTCCCGGGAGCGGGGACTCGCCGTCGGGAACGCCGTTCCCGACGGCTTGTCAGTCCGCCGGCACGGTGACCGTGACCAGGGCGCCGTCTCCCACGTTAAGCAGGCAGCGTCCGGGGCGCGCCGGTCCCCCGAGCATCCCGTGCGATAGCCGGACCCCGATCAGGTCGCCTTCGGGCAGGGTCGACGGGGCGATCAGGCAGCCCCGGCGGGCCCGCTTGGCGTCAACCTGCCAGCCGCTGAACCCCACTCCGAGGCTGTCGGAGTCCCCGCCGAACACCAGCGCCCGGCCCGAGTCGGAGCCGACCGCGATGATCCGGCTCAGCACGCCCGACGCGTCGCAGTCTCGCAGGAGCTCCGCGTCGTCGATCACCACCACGCCAGGCTTGTCGCCCAGCGCCGCGAGCGCGTCGGTGAGTTCCTCCTCATCCAGGTCAGCGCCATCGAACAGGCGGGTGACCCCCGGCGCGGCGGACAGCGACCGCAGCGGTGACGGCCGGGGCGTCACCAGGATGAGCGGGGTGCCGGCCGCCAGGAGCGACCGGGCCATCGACATCAAGATCGTGGACCGCCCGGACTTGCCCGGTCCGGCCACGGCGAAGCACGGCGTCCCCGACGCCAGGTCCGGCCCCATCGCCGTGAGGGAGTCGCCGCCCACGCCGACCAGCCCGAACAGCGGCCCGGCGATGGCCGGGCGCAGCCCCCACGCGTCGGCGAACGTGATCCGGGCCGGCAGGACGTCCACCCGCAGCGGCCGCAGCACCGCGTGCACCGCCGCGTCCCGGGCCGCGCACGACTGCGCGATCGACCGCAGCGCCGCCGCCTGCCCCTGCCCGGAGGCGTCCCGGTCGAGCAGCGCGACCTGCAGTTCCACGCCCGACCCGGTACGGAATGCCCGCCCCGGCGGTATCTCGTCGGGCATGTCGCGGGGCCGCAGCCCGGCCAGCCCGTAGTCGTCCTTGTCAGCCAGCTTGAAGACCAGCTTCTCCTCGCACATGGCCGAGATCCGCCCGGCTAGCAGCGACCGGTCGCCGGTCATCACCAGGTGCATGCCGACGCTCGCGCCCTCGCCGAGGATCCGCGTGATCACGTCGGTGAGGGCGCCGCCGTCCAGGTCGCCCAGCGTGGTGGTGAACCCTTCCCACCGGTCCAGGAGCACGAAGACGTGCGGGAGCCGCTGCGCGGGCGCCGCGGCCGCGCGCTGCTCGGTGATGTCGGCGAAACCCGCCTCGGCGAGCAGTTCCTGCCGCCTGCTCAGCTCGGCGTTCAGCCGGCTGAGCAACCGGACCGCCCGCTCGGCCTGGGTGCGGCTCACCACCGCGCCGCAGTGCGGGAGGTCCGCGAGGGGCAACAGCGCGCCGTTGCCGCAGTCGATCCCGTACATGTGCACGTCCGCGCAGCTGTGCGCCATCGCCAGCGACCCGGCGATGGTCCGCAGCAGCTGCGAGCGCCCCGACCGGGGCGCGCCTGCGGCCATCAGGTGGCTCACCGACTCCAGGCGCAGTACCGCGGCCTGCTGGCGTTGCCGGGCCGGGAGGTCTTCCGTGCCGAACGCACCCAGCTGACTGGAGTCGATCAGCAGCTCCTGCGGCAGCGCGGGCAGCCACGGGCTGTGCTGGCCGGGGATCGCCAGCCGCTGCACCGCGCGCCCGATCTCCGCCACGAGCACCTTGAGGTCGGTGATCTCCTCCGCTTCCCGCTTGGGGGTGGCGGGCCGGGCGGGCTCGGCCCGGC
Source organism: Streptosporangiaceae bacterium (assembly GCA_025935815.1). GTDB lineage: Bacteria > Actinomycetota > Actinomycetes > Streptosporangiales > Streptosporangiaceae > Trebonia. The sequence goes on along the minus strand of JAICUO010000361.1, from coordinate 596 downwards.
CGAGGTCGGCCCAGGAGACCGGGGCCAGCCACGGTGCCTGGGCGGCCGGGTCGGCCCCGGACGGCGATCCGGGCCGGCGCCCGCCCACGCGGCCCGCCTGGAACGGGACGAGCGAGGCGTGGCCGAGCCGGACGTAGGCCCGGCCGGGCGTGGACTTGGCTATGTGCGCGGCGTCGGGCGCGTCGATCACGTCCGCGCTCTCGGTCGGGTCGGTGACCCGCAGCGCGATCCGCAGGTTCGTGTTGGCCCGGATGTCGGCGGAGACTACCCCGGAGGGCCGCTGGGTGGCGAGGATGAGGTGGATGCCGAGCGACCGGCCGCGCTGGGCGATGTTGACCAGCCCGGTGACGAAGTCCGGCAGGTCTCGGACCATGGAAGCGAACTCGTCGATGACGATCAGCAGCCGCGGCATGGGCTGTATGTCCCCGGGGGGACGACCCCCCTGTCGACCCCCCGGCAAAGAGGGGACTCCGTCCCCCCTTTCACCTCCCTGGCCGGGACCCCGGGAAATCGCCGGGCCCCCGGGAGGGGTCGAATGTGGGCTTGGGTTATTTCTCGCATGTCTGCCGGCTTATTCCTGGGCCGCCCGCCGGAGG
>JAICUO010000379.1 GCA_025935815.1 Streptosporangiaceae bacterium | reverse complement strand
CTTGTGCTCGTCGACCGGGCACAGCGCGGCGTTGAACTCGTCGGCGTACTTGGCGGCCAGCCGCGGGGTCTTGGCGGCGCCCGCGCCGCCGATGATGATCTTCGGCCGGGACGCCCAGCGCGGGAACGCCGCGCAGTCGGCGATGGTGAAGTACTTGCCCTCGAAGCTGAACCGCTCCCCCGGCTTGGTGTCCCACAGCCCCTTGAGGATCTCCAGCTGCTCTTCCAGCCGCTCGAACCGCTCGGCGAGCTTGGGGAACGGGATGCCGAAGTACTGGTGCTCCCGCTCGAACCAGGCGGTGCCGATGCCCAGCTCGGCCCGGCCGCCGCTCATCTGGTCGACGGTCGCCACCTCGACCGCCAGCTGGCCCGGCAGCCGGAAGGTCGAGGCGTTGACCAGCGTGCCGATGCGGACCCGCTCGGTCTGCACGGCCAGCCCGGCCAGCGTCGTCCACGAGTCGGTGGGCTGGTAGCGGGCGTCGTCGTCGCCCACGCCCAGGTAGTGGTCGGAGCGGAAGAAGGCGTCGAACCCGGCTTCCTCGGCCGCTCGCGCCAGCGCCAGGATCTGCGCGTAGCTCGCGCCGCCGTTCGGCTCCAGCAGGATGCGCAGCCTCATGCGGGATAGTCCTCTCTCAAACACTCGGCACGTGCGTAACGGATGGCGGGTGACTGCCTCATGCCTGCCTGACGCCGGAGGTGGCGGCGGGCGTGATCACCGACGTCCCCGGCATGAGGGGGAAGTGGCAGGCGACCACGTGGCCGGGGGCCAGCTCGCGGGGCAGCGGCTCCTCGGCCGCGCACAAGTCGGTGGCCAGCGGGCAGCGGGTGCGGAACCGGCAGCCGGACGGCGGGTTGATCGGCGACGGCGGCTCGCCCTTGATCGTCGCGGTGGCCCGCCCCGCGCCCGGCTCGGTGGACGGGATCGAGTCCAGCAGCGCCTTGGTGTAGGGATGCAGCGGCCGGCGGTAGACCGCCTCGCCGTGGCCGACCTCGCACAGCTTGCCCAGGTACATCACCGCGACCCGGTCGCTGACCTGCTTGACCAGGGCCAGGTCGTGCGCGATGAACAGGTAGGACAGGCCCAGCTCGCCGCGCAGCTTCTCGAACAGGTTGAGCACCTGCGCCTGGATGAGCACGTCCAGGGACGAAACCGCCTCGTCGCAGATGATCAGCGACGGCTCCAGCGCCACGGCGCGGGCGATGGCGACCCGCTGCGCCTGGCCGCCGGACAGCTCGCGGGGATGGCGCCCGGCATACCGGGCCGGGTCCAGGCCGACCAGGTCGAGCAGCTCGCTGACCCGCTTGCGGCGCGCCTCCCGGCCGCCGGCCCGGTAGGCGAGGAGCGGCTCATCGACGATGCTGCGGACCTTCCACTTCGGGTCCAGGGACCCGAACGGGTCCTGGAACACGAACTGCAGGTGCCGCCGCGCCTGCAGCAGCCGGCCGCCGCGCAGGTTCGTCAGCTCCGTGCCGCGGAAGACCACCGAGCCCGACTTGGGCCGCGGCGCCTGCAGGATCGCCCGGGCCAGGGTGGACTTGCCCGAGCCGGTCTCGCCCACGATGCCCAGCGTCTCGCCCGCCATGACGTCGAACGACACCCCGGACACGGCCTGCACGACGCCGGCCTTGCCGCCGCCGCGCTCGCGCACGATGAACTCCTGGACCAGGTCGCGCACTGAAAGCAGTACCTCCCCCGGGGGACGACCCGGCCCGGCTTGGTCAGTCATGGGGGGCTGCTCCGTTCTCGCAGGGATGCCAGCACGCCCAGCGGTGGCCGGGGACGTGCTCGGCCAGCGCCGGCACCTTGGCCCGGCAGTCGTCTTCGGCGTACTGGCAGCGGGGGGCGAACGAGCACCCCGGTGGCAGCGCGGTGGGGTCGGGCGGCCGCCCGCCGACGACCGGCAGCAGCGTGTGGGCCGGCCGCTCCAGGTGCGGGATCGCGTCGAGCAGCGCCCGGGTGTACCGCATCCGGACGGCCCCCCCGGCGCCGAACAGCCCGGCGGCCGGCGCCTGCTCCACGATCTTGCCCGCGTACATCACGATGACCTCGTCCGCGTACGAGGCGGCCAGGCCGAGGTCGTGGCTGATCATGATCAGCGCCATGTCCAGCTCTTCCTGCAGCTCCAGCAGGAGCTCCATGATCTGGGCCTGGGTGGTCACGTCGAGGGCGGTGGTGGCCTCGTCGGCGATGAGCAGCTTGGGCCGGCAGGCCAGCGCCATCGCGATCATGACGCGTTGCCGCATGCCGCCCGACAGCTGGTGCGGGTACTCGTGGAAGCGCCGCTCGGCGGCCGGGATGCGCACCAGCCGCAGCAACTCGATCGCCTGCGCCTGCGCCTCGCGCTTGCTGGCCGTACGGTGCGTGGTGATGGCCTCGGTGATCTGCAGGCCGACCCGCATCGTGGGGTTGAGCGACCGGGCCGGGTCCTGGAACACCATCGCCAGGTCGGAGCCGCGGTGCCTGCGCAGCTCGGCGTCGGACAGGCCGAGCAGCTCGGTGCCGCGCAGCCGGGCAGACCCGCCGATGGCGGTGCCCGTCGGCAGCAGCCCCATGATCGCCCGGCAGCTGACGGTCTTCCCGGAGCCGGACTCGCCGATGATGGCGAGCGTGGCGCCCGGGGAGACCGTGAAGGTGATGCCGTCGACGGCGCGCACCTCCCGGCCGCCGACCGCGAAGGTGACCCGCAGGTCGTCGACCTGCAGCAGAGCGTCTGTCATTGCGTGCTCCACCGTTCGCGCAGCGCGTCGCCAAGCATGTTCAGCGACGCCACCGTGACCAGCAGGGCGATCGACGGGATCAGCACGTACTCCGGCTGCGCCGACAGGATCTGCTGACCGTTGGAGATCATGTTGCCCCAGCTCGCCGTGGGCGGCGGGATCCCGTAGCCGAGGAAGTCCAGGGCTCCCTCCAAGATGATCACGATGCCGACGCCGAGCAGGCTGAACGTCACGATGGTCGGGATGATGTTCGGCACGACGTGGCGGGCGATGATCCGCCAGCCACGGGTGCCCGACAGCTTGGCGGCGACCATGAACGGCAGCCCCCGGATCGTCAGGGTGGCGCCGCGCGTGACCCGCCCGACCGCCGGGATGCCGAACACCGACAGCGCCCAGATCACGTGGATCTCGCTGCCCCCCAGCCCCTGGGCGATCACCAGCGCGAGCACCAGGGCGGGAAACGCGATGAGGATGTCGAGCACCCGCGAGATCACCGCGTCCACCCAGCCGCCGAAGTATCCGGCGACGATCCCGAGCGTGCCGCCGATCGCGACGCCGATGGCGGTGACGGCCGCGCCGATCTCGAACGCCACCTGGCCGCCGTACACGAGCTTGGAGAAGATGTCGACGCCCTGCATGTCGGTGCCGAGCCAGTGCCCCGGGGAGAACGGTGGCTCGTTGTTGACGATGATGTCGCCTTTCGTCGGCGAGGGCAGCGAGGCGACCAGCGGCAGCACGAAGCACATGGCGAGCATCAGGATGAGGATCCCGGCGGGCACCCACAGCCGCAGCCCGCGGCCCAGCCGCTGCGCCCGCAGCCGGCGCGCGTTGACCAGGGACGGCAGCGGCGGCAGGGCGCCCAGGAGGGTTACGTCAGGAAGTGGTGCTGCCATACCGGATCCTTGGGTCGAGTACCGCGTACAAGATGTCGGCGAGGAGGTTGCCGGCCACGGTCACGAGCGCGAAGACCAGCGTGATCCCCTGGATGAGGGGCAGGTCGTGGTTGCTGATGCCGGTGATCAGGTCGTTGCCGATGCCCTGCACCTGGAAGACGGTCTCGATGATGGCCACCGCGCCGACCAGCCCGCCCAGGTTCAGCGCGATGACGGTGATGAGGTTGAACAGGGAATTGCGGAGCGCGTGCCGGATGAGGACCCGCCACGGCGCGACGCCCTTGGCCTTGGCGGTGACGATGTAGTCCTCGCGCTGCATCTGCTCGACGAGGTCGGCCCGCAGCAGCCGGCTGTAGATCGCGAACAGCCCGAACCCGATCGAGGCGGCCGGCAGCGTCAGGTTCCTGAAGAACGAGGCGGGGCCGGTGACGGGGCCGGACAGGACCGGGAACCATCCCAGCTTGACCGCGAAGATGATGATCAGCAGGAACGCGAACGCGTACGGCGCCGTGGACAGCCCGAGCATGCTCACCGTGAGGTTGATCCGGTCCGCGATGCCGTTCGGCCGCCGCGCCGCGAGCGTCGCCACGATGATCGCCAGCGCCAGGGAAACCACGAGCGCGTACACCAGCAGCGCCAGGGTGGTCGGCACGTAGATGGCCAGCTCGTGGTTGACGCTCTGGCCCTGGACGGCGGTGCCGAAGTTCCCGTGCAGCACGTTGATGAGCCAGCTCCAGTACTGCACCCAGAACGGCCGGTCCAGGCCGAGCGAGTGGTTGAGCTGGGCCACCGCGGCCGGGCTCGCGCTGAGCCCGAGGATCGCCTGGGCGGTGTTGTTGGGCAGCGTGCTCATGATCGCGAACGTCAGGAAGGAGACGCCGATGAGCACCGGGATGACGGCCAGCAGCCGCCGCCCCACCATTCGCAGGGCCGGGGAGCCGGTGACCCGGCGCGCGCGTCCGCGCGCGCCGGGCCCACCCTGCTGGAGCTGGATTTGCTGGACCAGCGCCATGATTACTTAATGTCCTCCAGTCGTGAGGATCTAGTTGCCGAGAGTCCGGGATCAGGAGGCGGGGTTGTAGTACACGTCCTCCCACGGGATCGTCGGGACGACCGCGACCGTGGCCAGCGGCGAGGACAGGCCGGGCCCGGCCACGCCGTGCACCGAGATGTTCGCGGGCGAGAACGCGAAGAAGAACGGCCCGTAGTAGTTCTTGGCGATGTACTCGGCCGCCTGGTTGTAGAAACCGCACCGTACGCCGGGGTCCGCGGAGGCCTGCGCGCTCGCCAGGAAGCCATCCAGCTTCGGGTCGTGCACGCCGCTGAACGGTGACTTGGAGTTGAACCGGAAGTTGACGCCGATCGCGGCGGCCGGGTCATAGGCGCCCGCCGTCTGCACCATGGACTGCCAGCTCTTGCCGCCGTTCGCCTCGAACGCGGCGATCAGCCCCGACAGCGGCCAGGAGGTCTGCTTGACATGCAGCCCGACCGCCTCCCATTCGGTGGCCAGCGCCTGCATGGACTGCTGCGCGGTCGACAAGGCGATCGTGCCGAGCTGGATCGTCTGCTTGTCCAGGCCGGTCTGCTGGATCAGCTTCTTGGCCAGGGCCGGGTCATATCCCTGGTACCCGGGCACGTTCTGCTGGTAGCAGATGCCGCCCGGCCCGGTGAAGCCCTGGACGATCGGGTACTTGCCGCCGAACAGGTGCTGCAGGATCGGCTGGAAGTTGGTCGCCGCGTAGATCGCCTGCCGCGCCGCGGGCTTGTCGAACGGCGGGACCGCGGTGTTCAGCTGCAGGTCGTAGGCCGAGGTGGCCAGGTTGTTCTCCACCTGGAAGTGCTGCGCGGACTGGTCGATCAGCTGGTTGGTGGACATGTTCTCGTAGACCTGGCCCTGCCCGGCGAGCATGGCCTCGTAGGCGGCCTCGTCGCTGCCCACGGTCTTGAACGTGATCTGGTCCAGGTACGGGCGGCCCGTCTGCCAGTAGTTCGCGTTCTTCTTGACGATGAGCAGGTTGTTGGGGGTGTTGCTGGCCACCGTGAACGGCCCGGCGCCGACCGGGCTCTGGCCGAACGCGTCGCCTTGCTTCTGCAGGGCGGTCGGCGAGGCGATCCAGGTGGCGATCGAGTCGAACAGCTGGTTGACGAAGGCGCCGTTCGGCACGGTCTGGTGCACGACGATCGTGTACGGTCCGGTGACCTCGATGGCTCCCTTAGCGGGCGGCTGCGGGGCCGGCGGCGCCCCTGGCGGCGGCGGCTTGCTGCCCGGCGGCGGTGCCTGCATCTTGATGCTCCAGGCCGGGTTGAGGCCGTTGCTGATGCCGACCGTCCCCAGGTCCCGCTCCCAGTTGTAGTCCACCGCCTGGGCGTTGAAGGGCGTGCCGTCGGTGAACTTCACGCCCTGGCGGAGCGTGATCGTCACGTCTTTGGCGTCCGGGCTGAACGTGTAGCCGGTGGCCAGGTCGGGCTCGATCTTCCCGCCGGGGCCGAGCTGGAAGAGCTGCCCGTAGATCGCCACCATGAAGTCCTGGGTGGCGGCGCCTTCCTTGTTCTTGGCCGGGTCCAGGGTGGACCAGGCACCGGAGTACCCGCTGCTTTCCAGGACCGTGATCGAGCCGCCGGCCTTGGGGGCGGAGGTCGGGATGGCGCTGCTGGAGGAGCCGGTACCGCCCGCCGTCGATGACGATGATGAGCTGCACGCCGCGCTAGTCGCGACGAGTGCGGCCACACCAGCAATGCAGGCAACCCGCACTGACATTAGCCGATATCTCACGGCATTCACCTACTCGTGATAATTCGTACGCTGGTATGTGACATAAATTCAGCCGATCGTCCAGAGATTTGTCTTGGATACTCTCATCCGCCCGATGATGCTGCAAGAGCGGATTTTGCAGGTCCGAGAGCGTCCCGATCCCCTTGTATCCTGGCACGCCCGGCTGCGCGCCGCCCTTGTGTCAAGCCACAAACCCACGTAACAGTGCGCTTACCCGCGCAACCGGACAGGCCGGGCATGCTAAGCGCGCTCTGCATGACCGCTGAGGCAGATAGGCGCGGATGGCGGGCGGCGGAGCCGGCGGGCCGGGTAAGTTCCAGGCCGCGCTGGCCGGGGACTAGCCCCAGACCTCCTGGGCGGTCTCGACGATGAGGCGGAGCTTGGCTTCCTGGTCGGCCTGGGTCAGCGCGTTGCCGAGCTCGGTGGACGCGAAGCCGCACTGGCCGGACAGGCACAGCTGGTCCAGCGGCACGTACGTGGCGGCCTCGTCGATCCGGCGCTTGAGCTCGTTCTTGGACTCCAGTCGCGGGCGCTTGGTGGTGACCAGCCCGAGCACCACGTACTTGCCCTTGGGCACGAACCGCAGCGGCTCGAAGCCGCCGGAGCGCTCGTCGTCGTACTCCAGGAAGAACCCGTCCACGTCCAGCTCGTTGAACAGCGCCTCGGCCACGTAGTCGTAGCCGCCGGAGGCGACCCACGAGGACCGGTGGTTACCCCGGCACAGGTGGGTGGTCACCGCCATCCCGGCCGGACGGCCGGCGACCGCGCCATTGGTCAGCCCGATGTAGCGCAGGTGCATCGTGGCCGGGTCCTCGCCGCGCGCGGCGATGTAGGCGCGCTGCTCCGGGTCGTTGAGGTAGGCCAGCGAGATGTCGTCGATCTGCAGGTAGGCGCAGCCGAGCTCGCCCATCCCGCGGATCTCGGCGGCGTAGGCGGCCGACACGTCGCCCCAGAACTCCTCGACGTCGGGGTAGACGCTCTCATCCACCACGGCGCGCACGCCCGAGCGGTAGTGCACCATGCTCGGCGCCGGGATGGTCTGCTTGGCAGTCCTGTCGCCCGCCACCGACTTCAGGAACGCGAAGTGGTCGCCGAAGATCGTGTGGTCCATCGACAGCTTGCGGCCGACCCGGATCGCGTCGGGGGTGAACTTGATGTCGCCCTGCTCGTTGTGGAAGACCGACAGCAGGTTGCCGGGGACCTTCTCGATGCCGCCGATCTGGTAGATGAAGTCCATGT
>JAICUO010000287.1 GCA_025935815.1 Streptosporangiaceae bacterium | reverse complement strand
GTTCGAGCGGGCCGGGGTGAACAACGCCGAACTCGCCTTCTGGAACCACTATGGCACCCTCGGCGACACGCTCACCGACACCGGCGGCAGCCCGAACGCCGCCTACTGGCTGTACCGCTGGTACGGCCAGATGACCGGCAACATGGTCACCGTCGTCCCGCCGGGAACGGCCGGGTCCGGGCTAGACGGCGCCGCGTCCGTCAGCTCCGCGGGCAACCAGGTCAACGTCATCTTCGGCGGCGGCAGCGGCTCAGCGGCGGTCACCGTCAACGGGCTCGGCTCGGCGTTCGGGTCGACGGCGCACGCGGTCCTGGAGCAGACCGTGTCGGCCGGCCGTACCACCATGGTCGTCGGCCCGCAGCTCATCAGCTCCGCGAACTACCCGATCAGCAACGGGTCGATAACCGTCCCGGTCAGCTCGATGAACTCCGCCAACGGCTACCACCTGCTGGTCACCCCGGGCAGCGGCGCGGCGCTGTCCGGGACGGTCGTGATTAAGAACGCGCACAGCGGGCTGGCCCTCGACACCGCCGGCAGCGGCACCGGCCAGGGCACGCTGGCGGTGCAAGCCACCGCCAGCGGTGGCAGCACCCAGCGGTGGACCCTGGTCTCCGCGGGCTCCAGCTTCTATGAGATCAAGAACAGCGCCAGCGGGCTGGTGCTCGGCGTCCAGAACATGAGCATCAACGACGGCGGCGACGCTCTCATCTGGGGCGACAACGGCTCGTCCGACCACCTCTGGCAGGTCGTCTCCGCGGGCAGCGGCCAGTACAAGATCCAGAACTACAACAGCGGGCTGGTGCTCGGCGTGTCCAATGAGAGCACGTCGCCCGGCGCCCAGGTCCTGCAATGGGACGACAACGGCACCCCGGACCACCTGTGGACCCTAACCGCGGGCTGAGCATGCCCGGCCCCGCGACGGGAGGGGCACCGCCGGCGGCGGTGCCCCTCCCGGCCATTCGCGGAATAGGACGTGCGCAGCCGTTCCTGCCCACTGGGGGCGGATGACCACCCGATGGCGGTGGCCGGGGGTCGTTGGGCGGGAAAATCCCTTGAATTTGACTGCCGCGCCGGGAGAGGCTTGATGGCATGGCCGTGCATCTGACGCACTGGGGGACATTCGAGGCCGTCAGCGACGGTGAGCGGCTGACCGAGGTGCGCCCGTGGCGCGGGGACCCGGAGCCGATGCCGCTGATCGACAACGTCGCCTCCGCGCAGCATCACCCCGCCCGCATCACGCAGCCGCACGTGCGCAAGGGCTGGCTGGATCACGGGCCGGGTGCGCCGGGACGCGGCGACGGGCCGTTCGTGCCGCTGTCGTGGGACACCGCGCTCGACCTCCTGTCCGGGGAACTGCGGCGGGTCTACCGTGATCACGGGGCCGAAGCGGTGTACGGCGGCTCGTACGGCTGGGCCAGCGCCGGCCGGTTCCACCACGCACAGAGCCAGGTGCACCGGTTCCTGAACTGCCTCGGCGGCTACGTGCGCCACGTCAACAGCTACAGTCTCGGCACCTCCACCGTGCTGCTGCCCTACGTGATCGCCGACGTCGACGTGCTGCTCAACCGCGCCACCGCCAAGTCGGTGATCGCGGAGCACAGTGAGCTGCTGGTCGCCTTCGGCGGGCTGTCACCGAAGAACGCGGCGGTGTCGCCGGGCGGGGTATCCCGGCATAATTCCCGCGGCTGGATAGGCGCCGCGCGCGCCCGGGGCTGCCGGTTCGTGTCCGTGAGCCCGCTGCGCGACGACACGCCCGCCGAGGCGCGGGCTGAGTGGATCGCGCCCCGGCCCGGGACCGACGCCGCGCTGATGCTCGCGCTTGCCCAGGTCCTCGACGCCGACGGCCTGGCCGACCCTGGATTCCTGCAGCGCTACACCGTGGGGTTCCCGCGGTTCGCCCGGTACCTGCGCGGCGAGGCGGACGGGGTCGTCAAGGACCCCGCGTGGGCTGCGGCGATCACCGGCGTGCCGGCGGCGCGCATCCGGGAGCTGGCGCACGAGATGGCCGCGAAACGGACCATGGTGACGGTTAGCTGGTCGCTGCAGCGCGCCCGGCACGGGGAGCAGCCGTTGTGGCTCGGCGTGGTGCTCGCCGCGATGCTCGGCCAGATTGGCCTGCCGGGCGGCGGCTTCGGCCACGGATACGGGTCCACCGCCCTCGTCGGCGAGCCGGCGCCGCAGGTGGGGGTGCCGCGGCTGCGGCAGGGCCCGAACGCCGTCTCCACCTTCATCCCGGTGGCCCGGATCGCCGACATGCTGCTGAATCCCGGGGCCGGCTACGACTACAACGGGCAGCGGCTGACCTATCCCGACATCCGGCTCGTGTACTGGTGCGGCGGCAACCCGTTCCATCACCACCAGGACCTCGCCCGGCTGCGAACGGCCTTCGCCCGCCCGGAGACGGTCGTGGTGCACGACCCGTTCTGGACGGCGACGGCCCGCCACGCCGACATCGTGCTGCCGGCCACCATGAGCATCGAGCGTGACGACTTCGGCTCCGGCCAGAACGACCGGATGTTCTTCCCGATGCGCGCGCTGACCCGGCCGCACGGCCAGGCCCGGGACGACTACGCGATCTTTGCTGACCTGGCGGACAGGCTCGGTGCGGGCAAGGACTTCACCGAGGGCCGCACCGCGATGGAGTGGCTGCGGCACCTGTACGGCGAGTGGCGGGATTCGCTCGGTCAGCGCGATGTGCTCGCTCCGCGGGGCCGGGCCCCGGTTCCGGGTTTTGACGAGTTCTGGGCCGGCGATGGCATCGAGCTGCCGGTGGCCAGCGAGCCGCAGGTGGCGCTGGCTGAGTTCCGCCTTGACCCGGACAAGCATCCGCTCACCACGCCGACCGGGAAGATCGAGATCTTCTCCGCGACCATCGACGGATACGGGTACCCGGACTGCCCGGGCCACCCGGTCTGGCTGGAGCCGGACGAGTGGCTCGGCTCGGTGGCCGCGGAGCGCTTCGGCCTGCAACTGGTCGCCAACCAGCCGCGGTCGCGACTGCACAGCCAGCTCGACGTCGGCGCGCACAGCCAGTCGGTGAAGATCGCCGGACGTGAGCCGGCCCGGATGCACCCTTCCGACGCGCAGGCGCGCGGGCTGCGCGACGGTGACCTCGTACGGCTCTTCAACGACCGGGGTGCGTGCCTGGCCGGGCTTTCCGTGGACGACGCGGTGCGTCCCGGCGTCGTCCAGTTGTCCACCGGGGCCTGGTACGACCCGGACCCAGCCGACCCGGGGTTTTGCCGGCACGGGAACCCCAACGTGCTCACCGCCGACCTTCCATCCTCAAGCCTCAGCCAGGGGTGCGCGGGGCAGCTCGCGCTCGTGGAGGTTGAGGCGTACGGCGAGACTGCGCCGGACCTGTCGGTTACCCGGCCGCCCGCGACCACCTGCTGAACCGCCAGGCTGCAGCCCGCTGGATCGCGGGCGCCGGACCGGGCGCGCGGGAACAGGCAGGCTCCGGCCTATGTTGCAGCGGGTGCAAGAATTCTCCACCTGCAACTTGCGACGGAACGCATGATTTCAGTGAGCGCGCCTCCACAGGCACCCTTCCCGGTCCCTCCCCGCCTCCCTGCGCGAGCGCAAGAAGCTGGCCACCCGCCGATCGCCAGCGAGTCACCCGGCGAGCCGGCCATGGCCGTGCTGCGCACCGTGATGACGCACGACGCCGAGGCGATCACGGACGAGTTACCAGCTCATCGACCAGGCATTCCAGTCACTCGCCGACGGGCTGCCGGAGCACGGCGCCATGCGGCTATTGATGGCGGGCGCGGCAGGCGCCGCGGATCGAAAGGACGATAACTGATGGCCACGCCCACGCCCGCCCAGGGCTCCGGGGCCCCCGCCCCGGCCGGCACCGCCGATGGCGTCCTGCCGGGCCTCAGCAAGCGCCGCATCCTGGTCATCATCGGCGCGCTCATGCTCGGCATGCTGCTGGCCGCGCTCGACCAGACGATCGTGTCCACGGCTTTGCCCACGATCGTCGGTGACCTGAAGGGCGGGTCGCACATCGCCTGGGTCATCACCGCCTACCTGCTGGCCACCACGGTGTCGACGCCCCTGTGGGGCAAGCTCGGCGACCAGTACGGCCGGAAGGTCTTCTTCCAGGCGGCGATCGTCATCTTCCTGATTGGCTCGGTCCTGTCCGGCCTGGCCAACTCCATGTTCATGCTCATCGCGTTCCGGGCGGTCCAGGGCCTGGGCAGCGGCGGCCTGATGGTCGGCGCGCAGGCCATCGTCGCCGATGTCGTCTCACCGCGCGAGCGCGGCCGCTACCAGGGGCTGTTCGGCGCGGTCTTCGGTGTCTCCAGCGTGGTCGGCCCGCTGCTCGGCGGCGTCTTCGTGGACAACCTGTCCTGGCGCTGGATCTTCTACATCAACGTGCCGATCGGCGCGCTGGCGCTGGCCGTCGTCGCCGCCCAGGTGCCCGGGCACCTCAGCCGGGTGCACCACAAGATCGACTACCTCGGCACCGCGGCGCTGTCGCTGGCCGCCACCGCGCTGATCCTGCTGACCAGCCTCGGCGGCACCACCTACCCGTGGGCGTCGACGCCCATCTACTTGCTCGGCGCGGCCGGGGCGCTGCTGATCGGCTTGTTCGTGCTCGTCGAGCGGCGTGCCGCCGAGCCGGTCCTGCCGTTGCACCTGTTCAGGCTGCGCGTCTTCTCGGTGACTAGCATCGTGGGCTTCATCGTCGGCTTCGCGATGTTCGGCGCGATCACCTACCTGCCCGCGTTCTTCCAGGTCGTCCGCGGCATCTCCCCCACCGTCTCCGGGGTGTACCTGCTGCCGCTGATGGCCGGCCTGCTCCTGGTCTCCATCACCTCCGGCCAGGTCATCGCGCGGACCGGCAAGTACCGGTTCTTCCCGATCGTCGGCACGGCCGTGATGACCGTGGGGCTGTTCCTGCTGTCGCTGATGAGCCCGGGCTCCTCGACGCTGCAGGACTCGCTGTCCATGCTCGTCCTCGGCCTGGGCCTCGGCGGCGTCATGCAGGTGCTCGTCATCATCACCCAAAACGGCGTGCCGCGAACTGAACTGGGGGTCGCTACCTCCGGCGCGACGTTCTTCCGGTCGATCGGCGGCTCGTTCGGCACCGCGATCTTCGGGGCCATCTTCGCCAACGTCCTGGTCGGCAACCTGGCCAGCCACCTGCACGGCGTCCGGCTGCCCGCGGGCTTCAGCGCCGCGGACGCTACCCCGGCGGTACTCAGTCACCTGCCGGCCGTAGTGCACCAGGGATTCGTGGCCGGCTATGCCCAGTCCATCCAGACGGTCTTCCTGGTCGCGGTCCCGATCGCCGCGCTCGCCTTCCTGGCGACCTGGTTCATCCCGCAGGTAGAGCTCCAGCGGTGGACGCCAGCCGAGGCTTCCAGCACGACGGCGGGCACCGCGAGCCCGTTGAGCCAAGCTAGGTGAGCGCGGCGGCGACCTCGTCAAGGCGCGCGACTGGTCCCCCGTAGGTCATGCCCTTAGTCAAGGGCCAGAAGCATATCGCGGGCGTATCGAAAACCGCATACGCGCCGGCAACGCCCCGCTGCCTTGACTGGGGGCATGACCTGCAGCGAACCCGCACGTACAGCTGCCCGCCGCGCCGGATCGCTGGCTCCCCCGCCGTGTTCGGCCATCCCGACAATGGGAATCACAATTTACGGCTGCGAGCCGGACGAAGCCGTTTTGTTCCGAGAGATGGCGCGTCGCTTTGATGTATTGCCGACCATTACGGCGGCGCCGGCGTCTGCGGCCAATACTCAGCTGGCGCGCGGGAACCGATGCGTCAGCATCGGTCACAAGGCTCAGATCACAGATTCCACCCTGCGCGCGCTTAGCCAGCTCGGCGTGGCGTACATCTCCACGAGAAGCATCGGGTACAACCATATCGACGTGAAATACGCGGAGCGCGTCGGCATTTCCGTGGAGAATGTCTTCTACTCGCCCGACAGCGTGGCCGACTTCACGCTGATGCTGATGCTGATGGCGGCGCGAAGCGCCAAATCCATCATCCGCCGCGCAGATATTCATGATTACCGATTGAGCGACGCGCGCGGGAAAGAACTACGCGACCTGACGATCGGGGTAATCGGAACAGGGCGCATCGGCACGGCGGTAATTGACAGGCTCCGGGGTTTCGGCTGCCGGATAATAGCCCATGACAAGCGCCCCAAGGCCTCAGCCGATTACGTTCCCCTCGACGAATTGCTGAAGCTGAGCGACATGGTAACGCTCCATACGCCGCTCAACGCGAGTACACATCATCTCCTAAATCGCCAGCGGATCCAGCAGATGAAGCGCGGCACCTTCATCATCAATACCGGGCGCGGTTCACTTATTGACACCGATGCCCTTGTCTCAGCACTCGAAAGCGGCCGACTGGGCGGTGCGGCGCTGGACGTCATCGAAGGAGAGGAAGGGATATTCTACGCCGACCGCAGGAATAAGCCCATCGAAAGCACATCGCTATTGCGACTCCAAGAGCTGCCGAATGTGATTATCAGCCCGCACACCGCCTACTACACAGACCACGCCCTGCGCGACACCATCGAAAACTCCATCATCAACTGCGTCACATTTGAAAGGAGAAATATGCATGGGTAGGCTGAAGGTCGGTATCATATTCGGGGGCCGCTCCGAGGAATACCCCGTCTCCGTGAAGTCCGCGCGAGAGGTCGCCAAGAACCTTAATACCGAAAAATATGAGCCGTTCTGGATCGGGATAACGAAGAGCGGCGCCTGGAAGCTTTGCGACGGCCCTGCCGCGGACTGGGAGAACGGCGGCGGCCGGCCGGCCGTGCTGTCGCCGGACCGAAGCGCGCACGGGCTGCTTGTCCTGGAGCAGGGGAAATACGAAACGATCAGCCTGGACCTGGTGGTGCCCGTACTGCACGGCAAGCTTGGCGAGGACGGCGCCATGCAAGGCCTGCTGGAGCTCTCCGGCATACCCTACGCGGGCTGCGATATCCAAAGCTCCGTCCTTTGCATGGACAAATCCCTCGCCTACATGGTCGCCAGAAGCGCTGGAATCGCTACGCCGAACTTCTGGGTCGTCACGGCGAACGAGAATCTTGACGCCGACCGGCTCACTTATCCCGTCTTCGTAAAGCCGGCCCGTTCGGGGTCGTCCTTCGGCGTGAGCAAGGTATCCCGGAAAGAAGAACTGCCGAGTGCGCTGGAAACCGCGAGGCAGTACGACTCGAAGGTGCTGATCGAGGAGGCCGTCGTCGGCGGCGAGGTCGGATGCGCCATATTGGGGAACAACCTGGACCTGATCGCCGGAGAGGTAGACCGGGTCGCCCTGTCCCATGGATTTTTCAGGATCCATCAGGAGAGCACGCCAGAAAGCGGCTCAGAAAACTCAGCATTCATCGTTCCCGCTGACATCTCGGCAGAGTCGCGCTCGCTCGTCCACGAGACAGCGAAGACCATATACCGCGCCCTGGGATGCAGGGGGCTGTCGCGGGTGGACATGTTCCTCAAGGAAGACGGAACAGTAGTACTTAACGAGGTTAATACCCTGCCCGGCCTGACCTCCTACAGCCGTTATCCGAGAATGATGGCCGCCGCCGGCCTCCCGCTTGCCGAAGTAATCGACCGGATAGTGTCGCTGGCCCTGGCCGGGAAAAGCCAGTGAAAGATGACTTCGCCTTCGTGGACGAGCTAGTATCCGGAGTACGCTGGGATGCCAAGTACGCCACATGGGACAACTTCACCGGGAAGCCGGTGGACGGATACCTGGCAAATAGAATCCTGGGCACTAAAGCATTGTGCGCCGCCCTGAAAAGCGCGCGAGAAGAGGCCGCATCCCTTGGCTTCGGCCTTCTCCTCTGGGACGGTTATCGCCCGCAACGCGCCGTGAACTGCTTCCTGCGCTGGTCAGAGCAGCCGGAAGATGGCCGGACGAAGCTACGGCACTATCCGCGTATCGACAGAGCCGAGATGTTCGAAAAGGGTTACGTGGCCGCCAAGTCGGGCCACAGCCGGGGCAGCACCGTTGACCTTACCCTCTATCACCTGGCGACCGGCGAACTTGCCCCCATGGGCGGCGACCATGACTTGATGGATTCCATCTCACATCATGGCGCAAAAGGAATCAGGTCAGTCGAAGCGAGAAACCGCCAATGCCTTCGCTCTGTCATGGAAGCCTGCGGCTTCAGCTCATACGCCTGCGAATGGTGGCATTACACGCTGAAAGACGAGCCTTACCCGGACACCTACTTTGACTTTCCCATCACATGACCACGACGGAAGCAGGGGCACGTGCTCACCGCGGTCGCCAGGCGGCGGGCAGTTGCACCGTGACGCACAGCCCCCCAGCCGGGCGGGGGGTGAGGGCAAGGGTTCCGTCGTGGGCCTGGGTGATGCTCTTGACGATGGCCAGGCCGAGGCCGACCCCCGCGTGGTCACCGCGTATGCGTTCGGTGCCCCGCTGGAACGGCTCGGTGAGTGTCGGGACCAGTTGCGGAGCGAGCTTCTCGCCGGTGTTTTCCACGGCGAGGATGACCGACTCGGGGCGGATGACGGTCTTGACCTGCACGGTGCCGTGCTCAGGGAGGTTGTGGACGATGGCGTTGTGCAGGAGGTTCGTGGTCAGCTGCAGCAATAGCGCGTGCGAGCCGATGGCGGGGGCGACGTCCCCGAAGGTCTGGATGGCGACGCCGCGCTTCTCCGCGAGGGGCAGGAGCGTTTCGGCGGCTTCTTCCGCTCTGAGGGACAAGTCGACCTCTTCCCGGGTGAAGGACCGCTGGCCGGCCCGGCTGAGCAGGAGCAATGCTTCGGTGAGGTCGATCGCGCGGGCGTTGACGGCGCGGAGGCGGTCGTTGAGCACGCCGTTGTCGCGGTTCGGATCGTTGCGAGCGGCGTCAAGCAGGGTCTGCGTGATCGCCAGCGGGGTGCGCAGCTCGTGGGAGGCGTTGGCCGCGAACCTCTCCTGTTCGGCGACGTGCGCCTCGAGCCGCGCGAGCATGGCGTCAAACGCGTCGGCGAGCTCGCGGAACTCATCGCTGGGGCCCGGCAGCCGGATTCGGTGGGACAGCGACCCGTCCGCGGCCACGCGGGTGGCGTCCGTGATGCGAGCCAGCGGGGCGAGCATGCGCCCGGCCAGGATCCACCCGCCCACGAGCCCGAATACCAGCAGGAACGCCAGCACCGCGACTGCCCCCTCGCCGAAGGCTCGCTGGTTGCCGGAGCGGCCTGGCAGCAGCGCCCCTCCGATGCCGGATCTCGTGGCGCTGATCATCGGGTTGTCGGGAAAGTAGCGCAGGAGGATCACCCACAGGGCGAGCAGCAAGGCGCCTGCGAGTACGAGGAACCCGGCATAGCTGAGGGTGAGCTTGAGGCGAACGCTCAGCCCAGGCTCCCTATCCACCGTTGCCTCCCGCCCGCCCGGTGCCGGGCCCCTTGTCGATCGCTCGCGCTGTGTCGATGTGGTAGCCGGCGCCGGGCACCGTGGCGATGACCCAGGGCTCGCCGAGGCGCTTGCGCAGGGCCGAGACCGTGATGCGCACGGCGTTGGTGAACGGGTCGGCGTTCTCGTCCCAGGCCCGTTCCAGGAGCTCCTCGGCGCTGATGACACCGCCGTCGGCGGCGACGAGGACTTCCAGCACGGCGAACTGCTTCCTGGTCAGCGCGACATAGCGGCCGTCCCGGTAGACCTCGCGGCGGAACGGGTCCAGGCGCAGGCCCGCGATCTCCCGCACTGGCGGCCTGCTGTGCGCGCGCCTGCGGTCGAGCGCCCTCAGGCGGAGCACGAGCTCGCGAAGCTCGAACGGCTTGGTGAGGTAGTCGTCGGCGCCGAGCCCGAACCCGGAGGCCTTGTCGTC
>JAICUO010000887.1 GCA_025935815.1 Streptosporangiaceae bacterium | reverse complement strand
TCGGAGTCCATCACCACGAGCTCGTCGACGAGCGGCATGCTCAAGACGAACTGGTCGCGCACCGCGGCGACAACGCCGCCGACCGTGGCTTCCTCGTCCCGCGCCGGTATCACGACGCTGATCCGCGTCCCCTGGTCCTGCTTCCACCCCAGCAGCCGGCCCGCCGGCCAGTCACGCCAGTGCGACGTCCGCCGCCGCAACCAGGCCTCAGCACGGCCATCCACGACCAGCTTCCGCCTCTCCTGTGCCCTTGACAAGATATTTGAAATGTCTAACTTTAACGGAGCCGGGCGACTGCTCGCCGCTCAGGCTAATAGCGGTCCAGGCCCCCTCGCTTAACAAGCTGGCTCGCGATGACGTTCCGCTGTATCTCGTTCGTGCCCTCGCCGACGATCATCAGCGGCGCGTCCCGGAAGTACCGCTCCACGTCGTATTCGGTGGAATACCCGTAGCCGCCGTGGATCCGCATCGCGTCCAAGGCGACCTGCATCGCGGTCTCCGAGGCGAACAGCTTGGCCATGCCCGCCTCCATGTCGCAGCGCTGCCCGGTCTCGAACCGCTCCGCCGCGTGCAGGATCAGCTGGCGCGCGGCGGTCACCTTGGTGGCCATGTCGGCCAGGTAGTTGCCGACCGCCTGGTGCTTCCAGATCGGCTGGCCGAAGCTCTCCCGCTGCTGGGCGTAGCGCAGCGCGTCGTCGAGCGCGGCCTGGGCGACGCCGAGCGCGCGGGAGGCGACCTGGATGCGCCCGGTCTCCAGGCCCTTCATCATCTGCGCGAAGCCCTGGCCCTCGACGCCGCCGAGCAGCGCGGCGGCGGGCGCGCGGTACCCGTCGAAGACCAGCTCGCAGGACTCGACGCCCTTGTAGCCGAGCTTGGGCAGGTCCTTGGAGACCGTCAGCCCGGGGCCGTGCTCGACCAGCAGGATCGAGATCCCCTGGTGCCGGGGCACCGCGTCGGGGTCGGTCTTGCACAGCAGCGCGATGAGCCGGGACCGGCGGGCGTTGGTGATCCACGTCTTGGCGCCGTTGACGACGTAGGAGTCGCCATCGCCGTCGCCTGAAGCCCGGCGGGCGACGGTGGTCATCGCCTGCAGGTCCGAACCGCCGCCCGGCTCGGTGAGCGCCATCGTCGCGCGGATCTCGCCGGTGGCCATCCTCGGCAGGTACATGTCCTGCTGCTCCCGGGTGCCGAACGCGAGCAGCAGCTTGCTGACGACCGTGTGCCCGCCCATTGCTCCGGCCAGGCTCATCCAGCCGCGGGCGAGCTCGGCGGTGACGAGGGCGTAGCACGGCATGGACACCGCGGCCTCGCCCCACGGCCCGGGGATCGCCAGGCCGAATATCCCCAGCTGCTTCATCTGCCCGATCAGCTTCTCGGGGTAGGCGTTGGCGTGCTCAAGGTCCCGCGCGACCGGCCGGACCTGCGCGTCAACCCAGTCGGCGACCGTCTCGATGATCGCCTGCTCCTCCTCGGTCAGCCTCATGCGAGGACGACCGTGGCGGTCAGGGACGGGTCCACGCCGACGGCGCCGACGGCGACGCTGGCTCCGTCGGGGGTCCGCTGGGCGGTGGCGACGACCGTGGCGGGCGCGAACGCGGGGCGGATCAGCCGGTAGTCGAAGGAGGTGACGGACTGGGCCGGCGCGTGCAGGCGGGGCAGTTCTAGCGCGAGCAGCGCGAGCAGCGGGCCGTGGATGACGAGGCCGGGGTACCCCTCGGCCTGGGTGGCGTAGTCGCGGTCGTAGTGGATGCGGTGCCCGTTATAGGTCAGCGCGCTGAACCGGAAGAGCAGCACCGGGTCGGTGGCCAGTTCCGCCCGCCAGTCCGCGGGCGGCTCGGGGGCGCCCGCCGCGGGGCGCTTCATCGTCTTGGGCGGCGTCCCCGGCGGCTCTGAGCGGTAAACGATGTCCTGCTCCTCCACCCCGGCCTCGACGCCGTCGGCGATGAGCTCATGGCGGACGGTGACGAACGCCATCTCGCCACTGCGGCCGGACTTGACGCTGACGTTGGAGACCGCCGACCGGGTGGCCAGCTGGGAACCGACCGGGATCGGCGCCGCGACGCGGAGCCTGCCGCCGGCGAACATCCGCCGCCGCCCCGGGACCGGCGGCCAGAACGGGCCGTTGGCCGGGTGGCCGTCCGCGCCGATCTCCGCCGTGGCGGGGTGCTCAAGCAACGTGAACCAGTGCCACATTGGCGGCAGCGGGTCGCCGTCCTTCAACGGCGGCTCCGGTGCGTCAGTCAGCCCGGCGAACGCGGCCGCGGGCCAGGGATCCACCCGGCGCGACATCTCGACTGCCCCTGGCTGCCAGTCCCTGAGCAAGTCGGCCAGGCTCATGCTCATCTCCCCTTCCACGCCCCGCCTCGTTCCGTTCGTCCCGCCCCATTCTCCCGATATCCCATCACAGCGGCCAGGACGCGGTCGCGGTCGCCTACTACTGCTACAACAGCGCGCGGCGATCTGTTGCTGGCGATGCTGCGGGGGCGTCCGGGGCCATGGTGACGTTGCCGGGCGGCCGCTCGCGTCATGATCATCGCGAGTGCCGTGAGTTATGCCGCGATACGCGGCATAACTCACG
>JAICUO010000020.1 GCA_025935815.1 Streptosporangiaceae bacterium | reverse complement strand
CGTCACGCCGCGGCGCGCGTCATCCAGCTCGACGGTCACCCGGGTCTCCCCGGTGATGGCCGCGCTTCCCGCGCTGATCCCGTGCCCGGAGGTGGCGGCGGCGACGCTGGGCGGCGCGGACGGCTCCACCCAGAAGCGCAGCTGGAACCGGCGGGAGGCCGGCCACAGCGAGCCCAGGTAGCGGATCAGCGCGCCGGCCAGGCCGGCGCCGGTGACCCCGCTGTCCTCGGCGATCGAGGCCAGCCCGTCGGTGCGGCTGCCGCCGGGCAAGATGGCGGGGGAGCGCACCTCCATCGCGGCGAGCCGGAACTTCAGCTCGGCCGCGAGCTGGTCGTGCCGCTGCCCGTCGGTGGCCCCGGCCTGGTCTGCCTCGATGCTCGGCTGGCCCTGGTCCAGCATCGAGGTGTCGATCACCGGGGCCTGCTGCCTGAACGCCCGCGACTCCAGCTGCCGGTAGCCGGTCAGCAGCAGCAGTCCCAGCACGACCCACCCGACCCGGCCGGGCTCGGGGACCTCGTGGCCCATCCACAGCGGGTGGAACAGCGCCGCCGCGATGGCGTCGGCTCCCCGCGCGAACGCCGTCTGCAGGTCCTGCGGGGCCTGCGGCGCGCTGGCCGGGTGGGTCAGGCCGTAGTCGGTGACCGTGACCACCAGCACGATCGCGGTGGCGACGGTGAACAAGCGCAGCGTGCGGACGCTGAAGTAGTTTCCGACGGCGCCGAGCGCCACGGCCACCACGACGAAAACGCCCCCCGTGACCCACGAGGTCATTGGTCTCTCCTGCTATGTGGCGGGCGGGCCGTTCACGCGGCCGCGATGACGATCCGGCTGTTGGCGAGAATCCTGAAATCGCCGACGCATGCCTGCTGCTGCCCTGACACCCGCCAGATCGCGTTGGCCAGCGCCCCGACGTTCTTCGTGTCATGGGCGGGCACCGAGATCACGGAACCGTTGCCGAGGCCGGTGGCCGTGATGAGGGCCGGGCTGTTGTTGACCAGCGTGATCACCACGCCGCCGCCGGGCGCTCCCTGGGCCGGGGTCCCGCAGGCGACCGCCTGCGCCCCGGAGTAGTCGGCGATCTTCACGTTGCCGTTGAAGGTGGCGGGGGAATTCAGCGTGAAGATCACCACCACGGCGACGATCGCGGCGACGGCGAGGGCCGCCGCCGACAGGATCAGCGGCATGCGGCGGCGCGGGGCGGGCGAGCCCGGCTGGGCGGGAACGAGGCCCCGCGGCGGCGGGCTGTCCGGGACGGGGCCGCCTCGCGGGGGGCTGCCGGGGACGGGGTGTCCCGGCGGCGGGCTGACGATGTCGGTGGCGACCGCCCGGGGGGCTGGCTGCGGCGTAGACGTCGGCGCGGCCTGCTGGCGCTCGCCGGAGACCGGGGTGGAGACGGGCGCGGCGTATTGCTGCAGCACGTGGGTGTGCTGGGCCGGGAGCCAGTCGGTGGACAGGTCGACCCCGCCGAGCTGAGCGAGCAGCTGCTGGCTGGTCGGCCGGGCGGCCGGGTCCTTGGCCAGGCAGTGCTCGACGACCGGGCGCACCTGCGGCGGCAGGGCCTGCAGCCTCGGCGGCTCGTTGACCACCCGGTACAGCAGCGCCGGGGTCGGCCCGGCCCCGAACGGCCCCTCGCCGGTCGCCGCGTAGGCGAGCACCGCGCCGAGGCTGAACACGTCGCTGGGCGGGCCGACCGTCTCGCCCCTGGCCTGTTCCGGCGACATGAACCCGGGCGACCCCATGACCATCCCGGTGGTGGTCATCATCGTGGCCTCCAGCGCCCGGGAGATCCCGAAGTCGATCACCCGGGGGCCGTCGTGGGCAAGCAGCACGTTGGACGGCTTGAGGTCCCGGTGCACGACACCCGCCGCATGGATGGCCCCCAGTCCCTCCGCCAGCCCGGCGGCCAGGGTCAGCACCGCGCCCGGCGGCAGCGGCCCCTGCTCGTGGACCAGCTCGGTCAGCGACGGGCCGGACACGTACGCGGTGGCCAGCCAGGGAACCGGCCCCTCAGTGTCGGCGTCGACGACGAGGGCGGTGAAAATCCCGCTGACGTTGCGCGCGGCGGCGACCTCGCGGGCGAACCGCGTCCGGAATCCCGTCTCATCGGCCAGCTCCGGCCGGATCACCTTGACCGCGACCAGCCGCCCGCCGGGCGAGCGGGCCAGGAACACCTGCCCCATTCCGCCCGCTCCCAGCCGGCCGAGCAGGCGGTATGGCCCGACCGTCGCCGGGTCCGCCGGCCGCAGCTGCGCTACCATGCCGCCATCGCCTCCGCTGGCCGTTAGGGGACCGCGCTCCCTGGGGTTTCGGGTTAACGCCATACTAAGCTGGCCAAATGCTACGGCAGAGGATAGACCGGGTTCCGGGCGATATTGTCATTTCGGCGCGCTTTCAGCAAACCGTCATGTGGGGCGTGTTCATCGTGATCCTGGTGCTTGGCCTCGTCGAGTCGCTGCACGCGCAACCCACCTCGACCGGGAAAACGCAGGCCGGCGTCTTCTTCGCCGTGTTCATCGCCTTGTGCGCGCTGCTGTGGCTGCGCAGCAACCGGCGGCGGCCCCACCTGCAGGTGACCGGCCAGGAGATCCGCTACTGGGACCGCGGCGGCAACCTGTCCTTCATGCTCACCTGGAGCGAGCCGGGCGTAGCCGGGCCGCCCACGGCGTGCCTGCTGCCGCCGCGCCGCGGCGGCGGCTACTTCACCGGCCGCCGGCTGACCATCCCCGGCTCGGGCGAATACCTGAACGTGCACCCGTTCCGGGCCCGGCAGGTCCGCCTGGCGTGCGAGTCGCGCGGCTGGCGCTTCAATGACGACCCGGCGCTGATCGCGCACGAGGCCGACCGCCTCGCGGAGGTGCTGCGGCAGGCCCGCCAGCAGTCAAGGAGGTTGCCGCGGTAGCTCCGCCGGGGTCGTCCGGGCAGGCGGCCCGCCGGGCCGCATCGTGGTCGCTGCGCTTGGGCGGCAATCAGGTGATTGCCCCGACACCGGCAGAAATAAACCAGAAACTAGGCGTTCGCCGTCCCCGTTGATATAACTATGCCAGGTTAATGCCGAATTGATCGGTACATAGGACGGGGTCAAACACATGCTGCGCAGCTCGCGCTCTATTAGCGCGCACCTCAAACGATCACTCCTGGCCGGCGGCGCCGTGGCCGCCGTGGCGCTGGGGACCTTCGCCCTCGCCGCGCCCGACAGCGGCGCGGCGATCAGGCCGATGACGGTCCCTGGCAACGTCGCGCCGCAGGTCCCGGCGGGGGCCGCCCGGCTGGGGACGCTGGCGGCCGGCCAGCAGGTGAGCGTGGAGGTCACGCTCAACCTCCGTAACCAGGCGCAGCTCAGCGCCCTCCTGGCCGGGCAGGCCGACCCGGCCTCGCCCTACTACGGCCGCTACCTGTCCACCGCGCAGTTCGACGCGGCCTTCGGCCCCACCGCCGACCAGGTGACGCAGGTGGAGAACGCGCTGCGCGCGGCCGGGCTCACCCCCGGCCAGGCCAGCGCCGACCGGCTGAGCATCCCCGTCACCGGGACCGCCGCCCAGGTCCAGCGCGCGTTCGGCACCACGCTGGCCACCTACCGGCTGGCGGGCGGCCGGGTCGCGTTCGCCAACACCAGCGCGCCGCAGGTCCGGGCCGGGGTCGCGCCGCTCATCCAGGGCGTGATCGGCCTCGATGACCTGTTCCAGGCGCACTCCATGATGTCGCCGAAGACCACGGACACCACCAAGGCCCGGGCGCTGATGGCGGCGGTGGCCGCCCAGCCCGCCGCCGCGACCGGCCTGGCCGCGCCGGCGGCGGCCGCGGCCGCCGCGGCCGCGCCCCGGGCTTGCCAGTCCGCGGTCAACTCCGGGTTCCTGACCTTCAACGGGTTCTTCGCCCCGCACTACGGCCTGACCCAGATGTACGGCCTGGCTGACTTCGGCGCGGGTGCCAAGGTCGCGATCTTGGAGCTGGAGGCGAACTCGGCCTCCGACATCGCCACGTTCAAGAGCTGTTATGGCCTGACCACCGCCATCAGCGTCACGCCAGTTGACGGCGGCCTGGACCCCGGGGCTCCCGACGGCGGCGAGGCCGCGCTGGACATCGAGATCGTCGCCGCGCTGGCGCCGCAGGCCGCGCTGCGCGTGTACCAGGGGCCGAACTCCGCCCAGGGCTTCTTTGACCTCTTCAACCATTTCGCCATGGCCAACACGGAGAAGACGATGTCGGACTCCTATGGCGGCTGCGAGGCGGACGCCGGCGTCAGCTTCCTGAACGCGCTGGAGACGGTCTTCAAGAAGGCGGCCGCGCAGGGCCAGACGGTCCTCGCCGCGTCCGGGGACACCGGCTCGACCGGCTGCGTCGGCGACGGCGGCAATAACGCCCGGCTCAGCGCTGACTTCCCGGGCAGCGCCCCGTTCGTGACCGCCGTGGGCGGCACGAGCGTGCCGGTGCTCCCGAACGGCAACATCGGCGAGGTCGTCTGGAACGACTCCAATATCGGCAACGGCGCCAGCGGCGGCGGCGTCTCCAACGTGTTCTGCATGCCTGACTACCAGTACCAGCCGGCCATCCCGGGGCTGATCAACTCCCGCCTGAAGACCAACGCCGCCTGCAAGACCAGCCGTAACAAACAGGGATTCCGCCGGGAGATCCCAGACGTCTCGGCCGACGCCGACCCGCAGACGGGCTACGGCATCTTCTGGAGCGGGCAGTGGCTGGGCTTCGGCGGGACGAGCGCGTCCGCGCCGTTGTGGGCCGCCATCGCGGCGGTGACCGACGTCTCCCCGTACTGCCGGGACTTCGGCGCCGCCAACCCGGGCGCGCGGCCGACGGCGCTGTACGCGGCGGTCGCGCGGCTGCACTCCTTCGTCTACAACACGCACCCCAACGCGCTGCGCGACGTGCGGCCGGTCACCACCATCTCCAACGGCCACGGCGGCACCACCAGGATTCCCACGAACAACGACTACACGCCGTCCGGCTACAAGGGGGGCCTGTACCCGGTGACCACCGGCGATGACATCGCCACCGGCCTCGGGGTGCCCATCGTCAAGGGCACC
The DNA here is from genome assembly GCA_025935815.1 of Streptosporangiaceae bacterium. Classification (GTDB taxonomy): domain Bacteria; phylum Actinomycetota; class Actinomycetes; order Streptosporangiales; family Streptosporangiaceae; genus Trebonia. The sequence continues at coordinate 20,003 of JAICUO010000020.1, read as the reverse complement.
AACGGGTCCGCCCTCAGCACCTACAACCCCGGCTACACGGCGATGGTGTGCCAGCAGGTGCACACCCGGGCGCCTAAGGTCACCGGCGTCTCGCCAAGCTCCGGCAAGGCGAGCACCGCCGTCAAGGTGACGATTAAGGGCAGCGGGTTCCTCACCACCGCCGGGGCGATGCGGGTCCGCGTCTACCACGGCGCCACCGTGCTGGCCACGCTCACCCCGGCGTGCACCCAGACCGCCTGCACGGTGACCGTGCCCAGGGAACCAGCGATGACGGTCGACCTGCGGGTCTCCGCCGAGATGGGCGGGTACACGGCGGCGGTCGCCGCCGACCGGTACCGGTACGCGTGACAGTCGCAGGTCAACGGCCCTTATCACTCAGCGGGTCCGTGGCAATGGCATCCTCGCGGACCCGGCGCTAGGGGAGCGGGAGCGTCGGAAGCGTTCGGGATGGAAACGGGGTGGGCGGAGGTGACGAGGCGGGCGAGGGGGGTGGCGAGCTTTGAGGTGGCGTCACCGGGGAGGGCGGTGGTGTCGAAGGCGGCGGCGTCGGGGACCGCGAGGCCGGGGATGGCGTCGGTGACCGCCTGATGGGCGGCGTCGGCGGGCGGACTGAGGGCCCCGATGACGACGGGGCGCCGCCGGGCCCGGACCGTCGCGGGGCTGGGGTGGCCGATGGCATGGTCGGCGCGGCGCCCGGGGTCGCGCTGGCGACCCCGCCGCCGGCGCCACCTCCCGCGAGCCGGTCGGCCTCGTCGGGCGTGTTCCAGCCACCCCGGCCGAGGACGGGACCGGGATGAGGCGGCGATGGCCGTTGGGTAGCAGCGGGGCTGGGGACCGACTCGCGGACGCTGTTGGCGGCGCTGTGGATGGGGCCGTAGGCGGCCCACCCGACGAGCCCGGCGGCCACGATGGCGCCGGCCACCCGCGCGAGCTCCGCGCGGCGCGAGGGCGCCCGGGGGCCGGGCCCGGCCGGGCTGTAGGCGTCGGGATCGGCTTCGAAGAGCGCCAGTGGCCCGGTGACCGCGAGTTCCTCCCGCGTCAGCGCGGTGCTGGCGGAAACTCCGGTGCTGGCGGAAACAGCGCTGCTGGCGAAAACAGCGGTGTCGGCGCGATCGTCGGCGGCCTCGCCGTTTACGTTGTAACGCTCAGCGATTATGAATCCTTCGTCTGGCACCCCGTCACGTTATCGAGAGGGGTGTAATCGTGCCCTTTGAACAGCGGAAACTCCGTATATAAGTCGAGTCGATACGATAGGTAATATGCGCGGAAGGTAATAATGTCCGGCTCGCGGGCGCAAAAAAAGGGGCTGGCGCACCTTGGGTGGGGTTAGCGCGCCAGCCCCGTCTTCGCGGGCTGCTCCGGATAGGGTCGGTGTCAGCCGGCGTACTTCTGGACCAGGGCGCCGAGGTCGGGCAGGGCGGTCTGGACGTTCTTGGCCGCGCTGCCGCGGACGGTCTTGTAGGCCTTGACGATGGCACCCCGCGAGGAGGCGGCGGCGCGGGCGTCGGTGATCTCCAGCAGGGACTCCGACACTTCATCGCCGCGCTTGGCAAGGTAGTCACCGAACACGCCGCCGCCGGAGGCCGCGAATTCCGCCCAGTACGGCTCCAGCTTCTCCAGCATCGCCGGCATGAGCTGCTCGATCATGTAGCGGACGTGCCCCGGCGAGAACGAGACCACCGACTTGTAGGCCAGCTTGACGGCGGTCCCGGAGATCCCCGACTTGTCGGAAATCTGCTCGTCGACCAGGGCCAGGCCGTCGTCGATGACCTTCGGCTGGACGTCGGGCGCGAGCATGATGTCCCGAAGCGTGGCTGCCATGGGTTGTGCCTTTCTCCTTGCGATTAGCGGGCGGGTTCCGCCCGGGAGGAACCGCGAGTTGCAGGTAGCGGGCCCCGGGGTACGGATGACAACTCCGTGGCGTCCGGTCCCGGCGAGAGGCTGCAATGCGGACGGGCGGGGCTGTCCGATAGATGAGCATCGCGAGCCTCACGGTGATACCGGATGTCCCCCTGTGAGAGGAATCCTGGCAGATGCCATTCGCTGCTGCTCTGGTTGAGAGGAAGTGTGTGGTTAGCGGAGGTTCTGCGCAAACGGCCCGGTGCCGGCGGGCAGGGTGCCGGCGGCCGCGGTCACGAAGGCGAGGTCGGGCAGGTCGGTGGCCCCGTCCGCGGGGCCGGGCCGGGACGGGAGGAAGGCCAGCGCGAGCAGGGCGGCGACCGCGGTGGCGGCGGCCGCCACCAGCGACCCGGCGTGCAGCCCGGTCATGAACGCCTGCCGGGTGGCCTCGCCCGCCGCCGGCGACAGCGCGCCGGGGACCCGGGCGCTCACCGCGAGGCCCGCCTCGATCGAGGTGCGGGCGGCCTGGACCGTCGCGTGCGGCGCGCCCAGGCGGGCCAGCGAGCTGGCCACGTGACCGCCGTAGGCGGAGCTGAGCACCGAGCCGACGATGGCGACGCCGAGCGTGCCGCCGACCTCACGGGTGGTGTCGTTGACCGCCGAGCCGGCGCCGGCCTTATCCGGTGGCAGGGCGCCCATGATCGCGTCGGTGGCCGGGCTGGCGGTGAGCGCCAGGCCCGCGGCCATCAGGGCCATCGCGATGGCGCTGCGCCCCCAGTAGGAGGCCAGTTCGGGGGTGGTCGCGGCGACCAGGAAGCCGGACGCCATCAGCGCCAGCCCGAAGGCGACGACGAGCTTGGTCCCGAACCGCTTCGTGGCCACGATGGCGGCCGGCGACAGCGCCCCGGTCACGACCGCGAACGGCAGCGTGGCGACGCCGGCCCGCAGCGGGGCATAACCGCGCACTGCCTGGAAGTACTGCGTGATCAAGAAGATGAAGCCGAACAGCCCGAAGAAGGCCAGCGCGATCGAGGCGCTCGCCGCGGTGACGCGCGGGTTGCGGAACAGGCGCACGTCGAGCAGCGGGTCGGGGCGCCGCGCCTGGTGCCGGGCGAACGCCGTGAGGATGGCCAGCGATCCGGTGATGCCGCCGAGGGTGGCCGCCGATCCCCAGCCGTGCCGCGGTGCCTCGATGATCGCCCGGGTCAGCATGGTGATCCCGGCGGCCGACAACAGGGCGCCGAGCGGGTCGAACCGGCCGGCTTTCGGGTCGCGGGACTCCGGCAGCAGCGCTCGCCCGGCGAAAAGGGCCACGATGGCGACCGGCACGTTGACGTAGAAGACCGATCCCCAGGGCAGGTGCGCCAGCAGCAGGCCGCCGGAGACCGGGCCGATCGCGACGGCTAGCCCGGATACGCCGGACCAGATGCCGATCGCCATCGCGCGCTCGCGGGGGTTGGTGAAGACGCTGTTGAGGATCGCCAGCGTCGCGGGGTAGATCAGCGCGGCGGCCAGGCCCATCGCGGCGCGGCCGGCGATGAGCTGCCCGCTGCTGTGCGCGAGGGCGGCGCCCAGCGACGTGACGGCGAACAGCGCGAGGCCGGCCTGCAGCACACGGCGGCGGCCGAGCCGGTCACCGAGGTTGCCGCCGATCAGCAGCAGCCCGGCGAAGGCGAGGGTGTAGGCGTCGACGACCCACTGCAGGTCGGTGATGGAGGCGTTCAGGTCGCGGCTGATGGTCGGCAGCGCGACGTTGACGATCGTGTTGTCGACGACGACCAGCAGGACGCTCAGGCAAAGGACCGCGAGGATCCACCACCGGCGACGGCCAGCGGTGGCAGGGCTGGTGCTCATGGCAAGCCTTCCTTCTTATAGAATGTTGTTATATAATTATGGAACAACGTTCTACAGTCAATGTCAAGCGGAAGGTCGGGCATGATGGGTGCCATGGAAGAGGCCCGGATCGAAGCCGCCCCGACGGCCGGGCCGTACCACCCGAGACGACGCTCCCGGACGCCGAGCGCCGACGTCGAGCGCGAGCTGGTGGCGGCGGCCGAGGCGGTGCTGGTGCGCGACGGCCCGGGCGCGCTCACGGTGCGCGCGGTCGCCGCCGAGGCGGGCATCGCGCTACAGGGCGTCTACAGCCGGCTCGGCGGCAAGGACGGGCTCGTCGACGCCCTGCTCCTGGTGGGCTTCGGGCGGCTCACCGCGACCCTGGAGGCCGCACAGGGACCCGACTCGCTGGGCCGGCTGCGCGACTGCGGCCGGCGATACCGCGAGTTCAGCCTGGCCAACCCGCACTTCTACGCGATCATGTTCGAGGACGCGATCCCCCGTGAGCGGGAGGAGGCGCACCCCGGTGAGGTCACCGAGCAGGCCGCCGCCGCGTTCACCGCGCTAGTGCGCGTCGTGGAGTTCGCGGCGGCGTCGGGCGCGATCAGCGCCCCGGAGCCAACCGAGGTAGCCCAGCAGCTCTGGAACACGGTCCACGGCGCGGTGGCCCTGGAGCTGAAGGGCCTGATCCTCACCCCGGACCCGGCCGCGACCTACACGGCGTCCCTGGAAACCCTCATCCGGGGCCTGGCGACCGCCTGACCGGGCGCGGTGCCCGGCGACCGCCGCGGATCCCGCCAGCCGAGGGCGAGGGTGCGGGCGTGGTTCAAGAGCCCCCGTCCCAGCCGGCCATGCGGCCCGGGCCGCCGGCGCCCGAGCGGGGCGGGCTCGCCGTGGCTGCCCCGCCGGGTGAGCCGCCGGTCATCGGCCGCGTGCCCGCCCGGGCCCGGGCGGGCCGGCGGAACAGCGGCCGCCAGGTCGGCCGGATCAGCCGGGCTGAGGTACCCGGCCGGCGGGCTGACCAGCCCGCCCGGCCGCCGCGGGTCCATCAGGTAGTAGGGAACGACGTGCCCTTCCGGGCGGTACCTTTCCAGGCTCCGGCCCGGCTCCAGTCCCCGCAGCCGGGCGGCGAGCACGGCCGCGTCGCTGATGCGATAGGACGGGTCCTTGGCGGTGAGCTTGGCGACCAGCCCGGCCAGCGGCTCGGGCACCCAGTACGGCAGCGCCGGGAGCGGCAGGTGCAGGTGCGCCGCCATGACCGCCGCGGACGTGCCGTCGAAGGGCGGCCTGCCGGACAGGCACTCATACATCACCACGCCGAGGGAGTACAGGTCGCTGGCGGGAGTGCCCGGGCCGCCCGCGATCCGCTCCGGTGCCATGTACAAGGCGGTGCCCATGACGATGCCCGGCGCGGTGATCGGCGCCGCGCCGGCCGCGTACGCGATCCCGAAGTCGGTGATCTTCACCCGGCCGTCCGCGGTCAGCAGCAAGTTGCCCGGCTTGATGTCGCGGTGCACCAGGCGGGCCTGGTGCGCGGCGGCCAGCCCGTCGGCCGCCTGCGCGATGATCTCGCGGGTCAGGCCGGCCTCTAGCGGCCCGCGCTCGATCAGGCCCGCCAGCGATGGCCCGTCCACGTACTCCAGCACCAGGTACGGGTCCCGGAACGACCGCGCGTCCCCGCGCTCATAGCCGTGCCCGTAGTCGTATACCTGGGCGATGTGCGGGTGGCTGAGCGCCCCCGCGTGCCGGGCCTCGCTCCGGAAACGCTCCAGCGTCTCCGGGTGCTCGGCGTACTCCGGGCGCAGCAGCTTGACCGCGACCGGGCGCCCCAGCACCTCGTCCGCGGCCTGCCACACCTGGCCCATTCCCCCTGCGGCAATCCGCCTGTCCAGGCGATAGCGGCTGCCGAGAACAATTCCCCGTAGTTCCACAGTGCCACCACAGTAGCGGATTCGCCCCACATTACGGGCACGCCATGCCGTGCGTACGCATGGTTACCCGCCAGGGCGGCTGGGTCATCGGGTGGGGCTATGACCAGAACAAGACCGGCGGGCACCCGGAACGCGACGAGCTCGACCGGCATCGGGGCGGAATGACCTGATCGCGGCGTTCACGCGGCACGCGGACGCCGGGGCGAAATAGCATGGGCAGCAGTGACGAACATGACTAAGCGACGGGGATTCCCGGTCTCCCCGCGCTCAATGGTGAGCGCCCTGGCGGTGGTGGCCACCTGTGCCGGGTGCAGCTTCGGCCTTACCACGGGCAACGCCGCGCCGCCGGCTGCGAGCGTCGCCTCAGAGCCCGGGTCGGGGGCGATCACGTTCACCAGCCCGGCCACGCAGGCAGCCGGCGGGGGACACCCGGGCTCGGTGCCGAGCGCCGCCGCGTCCGGGGGCGGCTCGTGCCCGCAGCGGGTCTACGACTCGATGACCGAGGCGCAGCGGGTCGGGCAGCTGTTCCTGGTCGGCATGCCGTCGAACGCGGCGACCGCGACGGTCGGCCAGGCCATCGCCACCTACCACTTCGGGTCGGTGCTGCTCAACAAGACCTCGGCGTCGGTCACCACCCTGGCCGCCGACACCGCGGGCATCCAGGCGCTGGCGACGCGGTCCGGTACCGCGGGCGCCCGGTTCTTCGTGGCGGCCAACCAGGAGGGCGGGCAGGTCCAGCACCTGTCCGGGGCGGGCTTCTCGTCGATGCCGTCCGCGCTGGCCCAGGGGCAGCTGGGCGTCGGCACGCTGCGCGGCGACGCGCAGAACTGGGGCAGCCAGCTCCGGCAAGCGGGCGTCAACCTCGACCTCGCGCCGGTCATGGACGTCGTCCCGGCCGCGAACGTGGCGACCAACGCGCCGATCGGGCAGCTGCAGCGGGAGTTCGGGTCCGACCCCACGGTCACCGGCCCGCACGGCGCTGCCTTCATCAAGGGGATGACGGCGGCCGGCGTCGCTACGTCGGCCAAGCACTTCCCCGGCCTGGGCCTGGTTCGCGGCAACACCGACTTCAGCGCCAACGTCACCGACACCCAGACAACGACGGACGCCCCGTCGGTGGCCTCGTTCCAGTCGGCGATCGGCGCCCACGTCCCGATGGTCATGATCGCGCTGGCCACCTACACCCAGATCGACCCCGGCCACCTGGCGATATTCTCCCCGGCCGTCATCAGCACCCTGCTGCGCGGCAAGCTCGGCTTCACCGGCGTGGTCATCTCCGACGACATCGGCCAGGCCCAGCAGGTGATCAGCATCCCGGCGGGGGACCGGGCGGTGAACTTCATCGAGGCCGGCGGCGACCTGATCACCTCCCAGAACCTGCCGCCCGCGGAGCTGATGGCCAGCGCCGTGCTGGCCCGCGCGAGCTCGAACGCGGGCTTCCGCGCGCTCGTCAAGGCCGCCACCGTGAAGGTCCTGGCCGCCAAGTCGGCCTACGGCCTGCTGCCCTGCTGAGCCGGGTCGCCGGCGCCCCCCGGCGACGGCTTGCCTCGCCTGTCGCGCTGGTAACAGGGCTTCCACTGGCCTGTGTGCTGTTCGCGATAATCCACCCGGTCGTTCTTTCGTGACCTAGAAAACGCGTGATTGACTCGGTAGGCTCTGATTACTCAGCCTTTTTGAGTTGGGTGGGGTAAAGGAACAGATCATGGGGGAGTGGTCTTCCTGTGGAAACTTGTCGTAAGTGCCGCGCCCGGCGCGGCCCAGAATTCCGATTCTGCACAAGATGTGGTTTTCCATTTCCAGGCCCGGGGGAAAGCGAGCCGCGCCGGGCTGAGGGAAACGGCCGCCGGCACACGGCCTGGACCGTCACGGCCGCCGTCGCCATGCTGGGCGGGCTGGGAACGGGCGGGTGGCTGCTGCTCGCCCACCACGGATCCCACGTCGCGGGCGCCAGCCCGGCGGGCGGGATCCAGCTGGCCGGCCAGAGCGGCACCACCTCCGCGGCCGCCTCGGCCGGCGGGCTCGCGGCCGGGGCCTCCATGGCGAGCAGCTCGCAGGCCACGGGGTCCACGACCGCCGGGACCGGCACGCCGACGGACACGGGGCCGACCGACACGGTGGCAATGACCGCCGTTGCCGCGGCCAGTCCCATGGGGCCGCAGGTGGCGGCGTTTCTCTGGCGGTATTTCGACGCCATTAACCGCCACGATTACGCGGCCTACACCGGGCTGCTCGGCTCGCGGGAGCAAGCGGTGACACCCGCGCAGTTCGACTCCGGCTTCAGTTCCACGACCGATTCCGGTGAGACCCTGCAGAGTGTCTCGATCGCCCCGGACGGTGACTACCAGGCGGAGGTGACATTCACCAGCCGCCAGCGGCCGTCGCAGAGCCAGACCGGCACCCGCTGCACGCAATGGGATATATCGCTGTTCCTCACGCCGGGCGGGACGGATTTCCTTATCGACCCGCCGCCCTCGGGCTATCGCGCCTCGTACGCGGCGTGCTGATGCCACGGTGCCGCGCGTGTTACCCGTCTCATCAGGTCGCGAAACCTGACACACTGTGCATGTGAGTGACACGAACGAGGACCTATCGCCGCTCAAGTACCGGATGCGGCGGCTATGGCACGGCGCCGATGCCCGCCGGGTCCCGTTGCGGACGATCATCGCCGCGGTCGTGGTCGTCGGCGGGGCCTACCTGGCGGGCAAGCTGGTCTACCGGCTGCGCGACGTCTTCTTGCTGTTCCTCGTGTCCGGGTTCATCGCGCTGCTGCTGAACCCGGTGGTCGCCCTGCTGCAGCGCTACGTGGTCCGCCGGCGCGGGTTCGCCGTCCTCATCGTCACCATGGTGGCGCTGCTGGCCTTCCTCGGCTTGGCCGTCGCGTTCGGCTACCCGCTGGTCGGCGCGATCACCCACCTGGCCGACAAGCTGCCGTCCTACGTCGCCAGCGTGCAGACCGGCAAGGGGTGGCTCGGCCACCTGGTGGCGAAGTACCACGTCCAGCACTGGGTGCAGCAGAACGCCCCCAAGCTCGTCACCTTCGCCCAGGGCCTGAGCACCCCCGCGCTGGCCATCGGCAAGGGCGCGCTGTCGCTGCTGGTGGAGCTGTTCACGATCTTCATCCTGGTGCTGCTGCTCTTGCTAGAGGGGCCGCGGATGCGCCGCGGCATCTTGCGCCTGCTCGGCGAGGAGCAGGGCAAGGAGGTCACCGCGCTCGCTTCTGAGGTCAACCGCGCGGTCACCGGCTACATGCTCGGCAACTTCCTGACCTCCGCGATCGCCGGGATCGTGGTGTTCGTCGCGCTGTTCGCGATGAACGTCCCGTTCCCGTTCCTGTGGGCGCTGTGGGTGGCGCTGGTCGACTTCCTGCCGATGATCGGCGGCGCGCTGGCCGGCATCCCCACGATCTTGTTCGCCTTCACGACCGGCGTCCCGGCCGGCGTGGTCACGGCCATCGTGTTCCTGACGTACACGCAGATCGAGAACCACATCCTCAACCCGATCATCATGAGCCGCACCGTCCGGATCAGCCCGCTCCTGGTGCTCATCTCCGTCCTGGTCGGAGCGTCGATCGGCAGCTGGGTGGGCGGGCTGTTCGGCGGGTTCGTGGCGGCGCTGCTGTCCATCCCGGCGGCCGGCGCGGCCCAGGTCATCGCCCTGGAGGCCTGGCGGCTGTCCGGCCCGCCGCAGCACCCCCGAGAACCTTCTCCGCCCGAACGAGACGGGCCGGCGGCCAGGTCCGTCCCCTCATCCGGTGCGGAAGTGCCGGGGGAGGCGGCCGTGGCCGAGACCCAGACGGTCTCGGCCACCGTGACCGTGTCGGAGACCATCACGCAGTCGGTGACCGCCGAGGCGCCGGTTCCCGCCCGGCGCCACGACTAGCACGCGGCCAGCGGCGGAGGTTGGCCTGGCGGCCAAGGCGGGTGAGAGACTGTCGCCATGGCTGAAGAGGTACATACCCACGTGGACGCGGATACGGAAGCGGCCTGCGCGGTGGCGCACGGCGACGGACCTACCCCCGACGAGATCGCGCACGGCGCGACGCCCGCGGGCCCTGCCGTTGACCGGGTCTTGGTCGCCGTGTTCGCCGGGGCCGTCTCCGGGTTCCTGCTGCGGTACGCGGCCGACGCCGGCTACCGGACCCTGCTCGTGGAGCCCGACGAGGAGCGCGCCGTGGGCGCGAAGGCAGCGGGCCTCGAGGTGACCGGCGCGGTGCCGTCCGACCTCGGCGATGGCGCCGACGTGGTGGTCACCGACCACCACCGCGACGAGCTCGGGGTGGCGCTGCGCGACGCCCTGGCCACCAAGGCCCGCTGGGTCGGCATCATGGGAAACCCCCGCCATGAGGGCCCGCACGTCGCGGCCCTGGCCGCGCTCGGCGTGGCGCCCGCGGAAGTAGCTCGCGTGCACCGCCCGATCGGCCTGAACATCGGCTCGCGGACCCCGGCCGAGATCGCCATCTCGACCCTGGCCGGCCTGATAGCCGACCGTAACTCCCGCCCGGGCGGCTTCACCTTCTAGGCGGCTGCCCACCGGACGAGGCGGCTACCCGCCGGCGCGGCTAATGCGCGTGCGCCCTGCTTGCCAGCGGGCGAGCGGTGCCAGGTGAGCCCTGCCGGGGCGGGGCGCCCGGGACTCACAGCGTCATGATGTCTTGCCAGGTGGCGAGCAGGCCGGGGTCGCCGAAGACGGCCAGGTTCTCGTCGTCGGGGCGGACGCGGCCGTAGACGAACTGCAACAGCAGCGCGGCCGGGCCGCGCACCGCGACGCTGCCCTTGGCGTGCCCGTGTGACCACGTGTAACCGCCGCCAGTCAAGCTGATCAGCCACTCGCCGGCCTCGGGGGAGTCGGTCCCGCTGCCGGAGAAGGCAGTGCCGGAGAAGGCAGTGTCAGAGAAGGCAGTGTCAGAGAAAACGCTGTCGGTCGCGTGCAGGTGGATCGTCTGGCCGGCCGGGAGCTCCGCCAGTCGCTTGCTCACCCGGCTGCCCAGCGGGGCCACGCGGAGGAACTCATCGACCCCGTCGGCGGCGGCGACCGGGTCGATCGCCGGCTCGACGCCGAGCGAGCGCTGGGCGTCGGCCCGGTGCACCGTGGTCTCGTGCAGCATCCGGCGCGCCCACCAGCCGCTGCGGTGATCATCGCCCCACGCCCACACAGTGATGTCGGGGCCAGCCTCGCGCAGCACCGTGACCAGCGGCGGGCCGCCGCTGGCGAGCCATTCCGGATAACCGGCCACATCTTCGGGTAGCCCGACGTCGAGCTGGTTTTGCGGGATCGGCTCGCTGGCCCGGGTCGCCAGGATGGCGGCGGCCCAGCGGTGGACGATCCCGGTGTGCCGGACCAGCTTGGCCAGGTCCCAGTCCGGGCACCCGCTCACCGGGGCGGTCAGGTCCGCGCCGGTGACGACGTCAGCCATCCGCGTGACCTCCGCGTCCACCCGGTCGCAGTACTCCTCATGGTTCATGGGAAATAGCTATACACGAACGTGATACATGGCCGGGCATCGGATCCGGTAGCCGGAATGTTCCTCCGGATAGACGATCAATGCGCATAGGACTACCAGCCGGCACGGGCCAGGGGTTCCTCCGGCACAAGGGTCTGATCCTCGTAGCGGCGGGCGGCGCCGTGGCCGAGGCGAGCGCCCTTACCCTCCTGGCCCCGGGCGCCCGGTCGGTCGCGCCGCAGCGTTCGGCGCTTCCCACGATAGCGGCCTATCACGACCTGCGCTGGATCTTCGCCGACGGCCAGTCCTGGATCGGCTTCGCCGCCGTCTTGCTGGCGGTGCTGGTCGCCAGGTCAGCGTTGGACGCCACGCTGCTGCGGTTCGCCTGGCCCCGCGAGCTCGCCGCGCCGCAGTGGCGCCGCTCGTTCTGGTCCTGCATGGCGCTGACCGCCTTGTGCTGGACGCTGCTGTCCCCGGCGGCCACCCTGGCCTTCGGGGTCGCGGTGCTCCCCTTCTCGTGGCCGTTCCTGGGCGCGCTGCCGATCATCGCGGGCGTCCTGCTGGTGCTCAGCCACGGCGGGACGATCTTCGCCTGGTGGCGCAGGCTCCCGCCGTCCCGCGCGATTGCCTGGCTGGTGGCCAGCTTTGTCGCGCTGACCGCGGCCGGCGCCGCGATCTCTCATCTCAGCGCCCCCGGCGGGGACACGGCCAGGGGGATGGCCGTCGCCGCGGTCGCCGGGCTGGTCAACGCCCGTGCCTGGTACGGGATGGCCCAGCTGGCGGCGCGAGTGCCGCCGCGCGCCACCTCGTGGGCACCGGGCCGGGCGCTGCTGGCCATCCCGCTCGCGCCGCTGGCCGGCCTGCTCGTGCTGGTCCTGGTCGTCGGCGCCGCCCGGCTCATGTTCACCGGGACGATCAAGCTGCTGCCCGGTCACGGGGGAACGGTCAGCATCTCCTCGGCGGGCTTGGGGCCCGGCAACGGCGCCGCGCCGCCGGCCGGGACGGGCGCGACGGCCAGCGGTGCGGGCGGCTCGGCGCCGAAGGCCGGCGCCGTGCTGGTCGTGGAGGGCTGGGGGTCATGGTGCTGCGACGCGGCCAACGGCCTGCGCGCCCTGGAGCCGGGGATGGTGGTCCGTCAGTTCTCCTACCGCGGGCTGGATGCCGCCGGCAACCCGGTGCGCACGAACGACGATGACCTCCCGCTGCCCGAGCTCGGCGACAAGATCGCCGCTCAGCTGGCGTACCTGCACCGGCTCACGCGTTCTCCCGTCGACGTCGTGGCCGAAAGCGAGGGCACCCTCGGCGTGTACGCCATGCTGGCCCGCCATCCCGGGCTGCCGGTGGGGTCGGTCACGCTGCTGAGTCCCATCGTCGAGCCGGGCCAGGCCACCATCGCGGTCACTGACGCCGGCGCGGTGCCGCCCGCCGCGCTGGCCGAGCTGAACCACCTCGTCGGCCGGATTTCCCCCTACGGGGGAGACGGGGCGCGGGAACTGCTCGCCTCGGTGAGCCGGTTCGGCGCCGAGTACTTCTCCGGCGCGGGCAAGGGAACCCAGCTGTCACGGTGGCTGGCCGTGATCCCGCTGGCGGACGCGCTGACGCTGCCCGCGTGCACGCTGCCCGGCAACGTTGTCGTGGTGCCCGCCTTCCACGGCGGCCTGCTCGGCGACCGGCAGGTGCTGCCGCTGGTGGCGCGGTTCATCGGCGGGCAGCCGGTGCCGGGCGAGACGGAGACGGGCCAGGCGAGGCTGCGCGCCACCGCCGAGGTCATCGCGGGCGCGGCGGCGGCCTGGCGAATGCCGGGCATGTCAGGCCCGTGCACCTCCTGAAACCCGCCTCTCCGGGCCGGGCGGTTTGTGCCCCCCGGGAAAACACTGCTAGCATCGCCAGCGATGCGAACCTTTTCTCGTCTCCAGTGGTGGCGCCGCCAGTAGGCGGCGCGCCCCGAAGGCTATGCGACCGCCCGGAAACGGCGGTCGCTTTTTCGTGTCACCCGCCGGAAGCCGGGCCAGACCTTGAAGGGCCCGACAATGCTCAACCAAGAGCTGGCGGCCAGCGCCACGCAGCCGCGCGTGCTCAGCACGCCCGGCGGGGTTACCGTGACGCGCACCGCCGACCCGTTCGACTCGGCCGAGCTGGCCGCCATCGCCGCGATCGCCGACCGTCGCCGGGGCGGCGTGCTCAGCTCCGGAATGGAGTACCCGGGCCGGTATTCGCGCTGGCACATGGCCTACGTCGACCCGCCGCTTGAGATCACCGCGATCGGGCGGCTGATCACGGCCCGGGCGCTGAACGAGCGGGGACGGATCCTGCTCCCGGTCATCGCCGCGGCCTTCCGCGCGGCCGGGCAGGAGCGCCTGTCGGCCGGGCCCGATGAGGTCACCGTCTTCGTGCCCGATAGCACGGAGGCGTTCACCGAGGAGCAGCGCAGCCGCCGCCCGACGGTGTTCACCGCGTTGCGCGAGGTGATCATCGCGCTTGGTTGCGATGACCCGCACCTGGGGCTGTACGGGGCGTTCGGCTATGACCTGGCGTACCAGTTCGAGCCGGTCCGGCAGCGCCTTGCGCGTGACCCCGGCCAGCGCGACCTGGTCTTGCACCTGCCGGATGAGATCTGGATCGTGGACCGCCGCCGCGAGGAGGCCATCAGGTACCGGTATGAGTTCCAGGTCGGCGACGTGACGACCGCCGGGCTGCCGCGGGCGACGCCGGACGTGGTCGGGGCGGGCCTGGCGATCAGCCAGCTCCCGCCGCAGCCGGTCCCGGGCCGGTACGCGGCGATGGTCGAGCGGGCCAAGGAGCGGTTCGCCCGCGGCGACCTGTTCGAGGTCGTGCCCGGCCACGTCTTCTACGGCCGGTGCGCGTCTCCCTCCGCCTTCTACGAGCGGCTGCGCGAGCGCAACCCCGCGCCGTATGAGTTCCTGTTCAGCCTGGGAGCCGCCGAGGGCGGCAGCGGGACGACGGGCTTGCCCGAGCACCTGGTCGGCGCGTCACCGGAGATGTTCGTGCGGGTCACCGGGAGCCGGGTGGAGACGTGCCCGATCTCCGGGACGATCGCGCGCGGCACCGACCCGATGGAGGACGCGGCGAACATCGCCACCTTGCTGGGGTCGGCGAAGGAGGAATCCGAGCTGACCATGTGCACCGACGTGGACCGCAACGACAAGGCGCGAGTATGCGTCCCCGGGTCGGTGCAGGTCATCGGGCGACGGCAGATCGAGATGTACAGTCGCCTCATCCACACCGTCGACCACATCGAGGGTCGGCTGCGGCCTGGCTTCGACGCGCTGGACGCGTTCCTCACCCACATGTGGGCGGTCACCGTCACGGGCGCGCCGAAGCTGTGGGCGATGCAGTTCATCGAGGACAACGAGGACGCTGCGCGCCGCTGGTACGGCGGGGCGGTCGGCAAGATCGGGTTCGACGGCTCGATGAACACCGGGCTGACGCTGCGCACGGCGCACATCCGCGGCGGGATCGCCGCGGTGCGGGCCGGGGCGACGCTGCTGTTCGACTCCGACCCCGCCGCCGAGGAGCGGGAGACCTACATCAAGGCGCGGGCGCTCATCGAGACCCTCGCGGAGGCTCAGCACCCGGGCGACGCCGAGGCGGGCGCCGCCAGTGCCGCGCCGGCCGCCGGGCCGTCGGCGGGGCCGCGGCCGGCCGCCGCGGCCGGGGGAGCGCGGCCGCCGCGCGTCCTGCTGGTGGATCATCAGGACTCGTTCGTGCACACGCTCGGCGATTACTTCCGCCAGCATGACGCGGAGGTGACGACGCTGCGGGCCGGTTTCGCGGCCACGATGCTGGACGAGCTGGCCCCCGACCTCGTGGTGCTGTCGCCCGGGCCGGGACGGCCCGGCGACTTCGGCTGCGACGAGCTGCTCAGCGAGCTCGACGCCCGGGCCCTGTCGGCCTTCGGGGTGTGCCTGGGCCTGCAGGCGATGGTGGAGCACGCTGGCGGTGAGCTGTCGCTGCTGCCGACGCCGCAGCACGGCAAGCCGGGCCGGGTGCTCACCCGGCCGGGGTCCGCGCTGTTGGCGGGGCTGCCCGGCGAGTTCACGGCGGCGCGCTACCACTCCCTGTGCGCGACCGAAGCGCATGTCAAGGGCGGGTTCACGGTGTCCGCGACGACCCCGGACGGCGCCGTCATGGCGATCGAGGACCCGGCCGCCGCTCGCTGGGCGGTGCAGTTCCACCCCGAGTCCATCCTCACCGCGGCCGGGCGCACCGGCCACAAGGTCATCGCCAACGTCCTCGGACTGGCGCGAGCCCGCGCGGCGGTGTCCGGCTGACGTCAGCGGTCCCGCGCCGCGCGGCGCTCCGACAAGGAACAACAGAAACCACTGCTGCCTCACGAGACCAAACCCCGGTGGGCTGGGGCGCCAATGCTGACGGTCATGCCGCAAACGCGACGCAAAACGCGGCATGACCGTCAGCATCCGCCTATCGAGGCTGATAACAGCAAGAGGCGCGGAGCGCTGGACCTAGAGCTCGGCGCGGATCTTGGCGATGAGGGACAGCGACTCGGCGGGGGTCAGGGCCTCGGCGCCCAGGCTGTCCATGACCTCCAGGTAGTGGTCGACGTCCTCGCGCTTGTCCAGGTACAGGGCGCTGGTGAGCTGCTCGATGTAGACGATGTCGGGCACCTCCTCGGCCAGGAAGCGCAGCATCGTGAACGAGCCGCCGGCGCCCGCGTGGCCGCCGGCGTCGAACGGCACGACCTGGATGGTGACGTTGAGCAGGTCGGCCAGCTCGATGACCCGGTCCAGCTGGCGGCGCATCACCGCGCGCCCGCCGACCGGGCGGCGCAGCGCCCCCTCATCCAGGATCGACCACACCTTCGGCGCGTCCGGGCCGGTGAGCAGCGCCTGGCGCCTGGCCCGCAGGGCCACTCGCCGGTCGATCTCCTCCGGCGTCGCGGCCGAGTGCCCGAGCATGGTGACCGCGCGGGCGTACTCGCGCGTCTGGAACAGGCCGTGCACGAACTGCATCTCGAACGAGCGGATGAGCGAGGCGGCGGTCTCCAGCCCCAGGTACTCCGCGAACCAGTCCGCCGTCACGTCGGCGTACCGGCTCCACCAGCCGGGCGCGTTCGCCTGGCGGACGAGCGCCATCACCTTCTCGCGCAGCTGGGGGTCAGCGACCTGGTAGAGCTGGAGCAGGTCCTCCACGTCGCGAACCTTGAATCCGACTCGGCCATTTTCCATTCGGCTGATCTTGGAGCGAGACCCCCGGATGGCCTCGGCGGCCTGGTCGGCGGTGACTTCCGCGCCGGCGCGCAGGCGGTGCAGCAGGCTGCCCAGCATCATGCGGTGGACAGTCGGGCCGCGAGAGTCATCGTCAGTGATGCCGATGCTCATAGGTACCCCTTGTGGCCGTCGCTCTCCGCTCGCGGGTAACCGCTTCCTCAACAATAGCGCAGGGGCGGCGGCTCGATGAGCCCGTTAAACTTCGCGGCAGCGACGAGCGCGGCTATTTGCGCTCGGCTATATACCAGCGTCGGCCCGTCCGGATGCCGGGAATTACGCATCGCGATACGCTCGCCAGGGAGTTCGGCCAGCTCAACGCAGGCTCCGGTCGGATTGCTGCGCTTGCTCTTCCGCCATCGGGCCGATAGCAGGCTGGCCGCAATGCCGCTGGGAATGTTAGCTCCATGAACATTTTGCTGGTAGGCATGCATCTGCATCTCCGCGGGGTCTGGACGGAAACGTATTGCTACTCGCTGTAACAGCGATTACATTAAACGGTTAATCGACATTAAGCAACATGCAAGTGCGAATGAACGTGCAATGGCATGCGTTTAAACGGAGGGCGGCTGGATTACCAGGGCACGGAGTTCGCCACCAGGGCGCCGGCGGCGTAGACCCCGCCGATATCGGCTGGCACCGGGATCACCCCGGCCACCTTGGCGTCCTGCCAGACGGTGAGGCTGGCGGGCATCTTGGCCGCCCGGACCGGGTGCGACGGGGTACCGAAGTTCCACGGGAGCGCGGCCCCCGGCCGGCAGGTCCTAGGTCCAGGCCAGGCCCTCCTCCGGTGCGTCGTCGGCCAGGACGTGGCCCTCGATCAGGCCGTAGGGGCGGTCGCCGGCGTTGTAGACCTCGTTGGGGTTGCCGAGGCCGAACGGCGTCAGGTCGACCAGGTAGTGATGCCTGTTCGGCAGGGCCAGCCGGACCTCGCAGGCGGCCGGCACGTCGGCCAGCACCCGCGTCCCCATCGCGTACAGGGTCTGCTGGAGCGAGTAGCTGTAGGTGCCGGAGAACGCGGCGAGCAGCGCCGCCTTCGCGGCCGCGAACGCCGTATCCCAGTCATGGGAAGTATCCCGGTCATGGGCGGTGTCCGGGTCATGGGCGGTGTCCCGGTCATGGGCAGTGTCCGCGCCGAGGGCAGCCGGGCGGTATCGCCAGCGGGCGTCGACCGCGGTGGCGAGGACGCGGTCCTTGGTTTCCGGCAGCGTGGTGTACTCGTCCTTCGGATACCCCCAGAACTCCGACCCGGTCGTGTTCAGCACGACCAGGTCGCGCACCCCGGACACGACGGACGCGCCCCGCTCGGCGTCGAGCACGACGGTCGTCGTGCGGACCAGGTCACCGGAGCGGGCGAAGGAGTGCCCGGTCGCCCCGATCGGCGACCAGCCGTATTCCTCCACGCTGACCCGCGCCCGGGTGATCGGCTCCTGCGACGTCACGAAGAACGACGCCAGCCGCAGCCCGAACGCCTCCGGGGCGACCGGGCCGAGCTCCCTGGCCAGCGCGTACACCCGGTTCTTCTGCGAGTCGGTCGGCAGCACGTGCGAGTTGTCGCCCGCCAGGCTGGCGGCGTCCAGGTCCCCGGACAGCGACGTGGACACGTTCCAGTCCCGGATGACGTCGCCGCCGCCGGGATGCGCCGCGCGCGCGACGCGCACCACCCGCACTTCGGCCTTGCCGTAACGATTGGGGCCAAGTCGCGCCATCGGGGGCAGCCTCCTCGGGTAGTGCCAGCTTCGCCAGGGCGTCGAACAACGAGTCCCGCCGCATCGGCAGCGAGTAGACGCGCACCCCGGTGGCGTCCCGGACGGCGTTGGCCAGCGCCGGGGCGACGGGGTTGAACGGCGCCTCGCTCATCGGCTTGGCGCCCAGCGGGCCCAGCGGGTCGCTGCCCGCCGCGAACAGCACCTCGGTGCGCGGCAGGTCGGCCAGGACCGGCACGTGGTACTCGCGCAGCGCCCGCGTCGTCACCAGGCCGCCGCCGCTCACGCGGACCTCCTCGAACAAGGCGGCGCCGAGCGCCTGCGCCACCCCGCCCTCGACCTGGCCGCGCAGCTGCACCGGGTTGATGACCGTCCCCGCGTCCACCGCCTGCACCGACTGCAGGATCCGGATCTCCCCGGTCTCGACGCTGACCGCCACCCGGAACCCCTGCACGCAGGAGGTCGCCGACCGCGCTCGCCCGTCGCAGTACCCCTCGGCCTCCAGCGGCTTGCCGGCCTGGTCATCCTCGCTCAGCCCCCGCGCCGCGATCAGCTCCGCCAGCGCCCGCGCGGCGCGCAGGGTCGCCGTCCCGGCCACGACCGTGCCCGTCGACCCGTACGCCCCGCTGTCGTGCCCGCTGGAGTCGGTATCGGACGAGCGCACCTCAACCTGCCCGGGCGAGCAGCCCAGCGCGGCCGCGGCGAGCTGCCGGTGCACCGTCGTGGTGCCGTTCCCGAATTCCGCCGTCCCCACGAACAGCTGGTAGCCGCCGCCGGGCCGCTCCTTGATGCGGGCGCGCCCGTCGTGCCCGCCGGGCGGGATCGTATCGAGCATCGTCACCGCTATCCCGCTGCCCACGCGCCATTGGGCTCCATCCGGGGCGAGGTCGCCGCGGCCGCTGGCCAGTGCGTCCGTCACCAGATCGAGCGCCCGCAACGCTCCGTGGCTCACTGTCTCGACGTCAGCTGCCTCGCCACTGGCGTTGTCGGGCATTTCGCCGGGCTGGATGAGGTTTCGGCGGCGGAAGTCAGCCGGATCGATGCCCAGCCGGCGGGCGAGCTCGTCGATCGCCGATTCGACCGCGAACCCCGCCTGCGACATGCCGTAGCCCCGGAACGCGCCGGCTGGGACCGTGGTGGTGTAGGCGGAGACGGCGTCGACGCGCTTGTTCGGGCACCGGTAGGCGGTGACCGACTCCTCGCACGAGTGGAACAGCACCCCGCCCGCGTGATTGCCGTAGGCGCCGGTGTCGGCCAGCGTCGTCATCTGCAAGGCGGTCAGCGTGCCGTCCCGCCGCGCCCCGGCCCGGATCGTGACCGCCATCGGATGCCGGGTCGTGGTGGCGGTGAACTCCTCCTCCCTGGTCAGCTCCAGCTGCACCGGCCGCCCGGTGCGCAGCACGGCCAGGGCGACGATGTCCTCGGTCAGCATCTCCTGCTTGCCGCCAAAGCCCCCGCCGACCCGCCTGGCGAGCACCCGGACCTGGTCCCTTTCCAGGCCGAAGAGCGCGCACAGGGCATCGCGGGTCAGGAACGGCACCTGCGTGCTCGTCCGGATCGTCAGCCGCCTTCCGGGAGGTACAGAAGATGCAGAGGGTGTGGGGGAGGCGAGAGGTCGCCCCGAGCCCGGCACGTGGGAGGCCCGGGGACCCGCGGGCTTCGCAGAAGGTGCGGGTGCGGAAGATGCGGGGAGCGCGGAGGATACAGGAGGTTGTCCCGAGCCCGGCAAGTGGGAGGCCCAGGGGCCCGCGCTTTCTGCGGGTTCCCCTGGGGAGGGGGGTGAAAGGGGGGTCTCCCCCCTTTGCCGGGGGGTCGACAGGGGGGTCGCCCCCCCGGGGGAAGAGAGCCAGCCGACCGTCATGTGGGTCTCCAGCGCCACGTGCTGCACCCGCTGGCTGTGGAACGTCCCCTCGAATACCACGTTGGCCTCGGCGAGGCCGCGGGCCACGTCTCCGGTCGCGCGATGGACCTCCGCGGCGACATTGCCCGGCGCGTGCGCGTGCATCCT
>JAICUO010000876.1 GCA_025935815.1 Streptosporangiaceae bacterium | reverse complement strand
CGGCGGCGGGGTCCCCCCGGCGCGGACCGGTTGCGGCCACAGGTGCAGGTGTGGCCCTCGCGGCAGGGGTGGCGCCTGGTCACGGCCGGCCCGGATGGCCGCTGGCTCGCCTCCGCCGACGGGGACGGCACCATCACCGCCTGGCAGCCGGGCTCCGGCCTTCCGGTGCGGTCATGGCCAGCCGAGGCGCGGCTGCGTGCCCTGGCCGCCGGCCCCGACGGGCTGCTGGTCGCGGCAGGCGACGACGGGCGCGTCCAGGCGTGGGATGTGGAGACGGGGCGCCCGTACGCGTATCTCCCGGCCTATGTCCGCGGGCTCTCCGGGCGGAACGCGCGCGACGTCGGGGACGTCCCTGGCTCGCCGGGCGCGCCTGGCATCCGGGGCGTCCGGGTCCGGGCGCTGGCGTTCGACCGGACCGGAAGCTGGATGGCGGCCAGCGTCGACGGCGTGGTGCGGGTATGGGACGTGGCCGATCCGCGCGAGCCGCTGGTGCTGGCGTCACTGCCCTGCGTGGATGAGGTGAGCGCCCTCGCGTTCGACGACACGGGATGGCGGCTGGCCGCCGGCGACGTGGACGGCAAGGTCGCCATCTGGGATCTCAGCGAGGCGATCCGGCGCGAGCCGGCCCGCGGGGCCCCGGACGCGAGCCGGGTCTGCGATGCGGCGCTGCTCGCGCTGGCCTGGGATGACGTGGGAAGCCGGTGGCTCGCCGCCGGAGCCGACGGATCGCTGGCTGCCCTCGGCGTGGCCGACGGCAGCGGCGGGGCCACTGTCGCCGGGCCGTCGCTGACGGCCGACGGCGCCGGGCAGCTGCGGGCGGCCGCGCTCTTGCCGGCGGGCGGGTCGGCGGTGGTGATTGATGACGAGCGGGGCCGCATCCACCTGGTGCGCCTGGATGATCCCGCCCGCCCGCGCGCCCTCGGCGGGACCGGGCCGGTCGTCACCGGGGTCGCCTTCGCCGGGCCCGGCGTGCTCATCATGGGCGGCAGCGACGGCGCCCTTCGCCGGTGGGACACCCGCCAGCGGACGATGACGACCCTCAGCGCCGCCAGCGCCCCGATCACCGCCCTGGCTGCCTGCCAGCAGGGCGCTCGCCTGGCCGCCAGCGATCAGCGCGCGCGCGTCACCGCCTATGGCGTGGCGGACGGCCCGCCCGGCGCGCAGTGGTCGATCGGGTGCGCCGAGCCGGTGGCCGCCCTGGCCCTCAGCCCGGACGGATCGCGGCTGGTGACGGCCGGCGACGCCGTGCGGGCGTGGGACGCCATTACTGGCGCCGAGATCGGCGCCCTTCCTTCGGAGGCACAGCCTTCAGCGGCACTGCCGTCAGCAGCACTGCCGTCAGCGGCACTGCCGTCGGGGGCACTGCCGGGCAGCGGGCGGCTGGCCCCCGGGCGGCGGGCGCGGGCGATCGCGCACGACCGGTCCGGGCAGCGCGTGGCGGCCGCCTGGTCGGACGGTGTCGTGTCCGTCTGGGACGGCCAGGCGCCGCTGTGGGAGCGGGCCGGGCACAAGGGCGCGGTGCTGGCGGTCGCGTTCGGGCCGCTGCCCGGCCAGCTGGTGACGGCCGGCGACGACGAGGCGATCAGGGTCTGGGACGCGGGGACCGGCGCGGAGCTGGATTGCCAGTCCCGGCTGGAGTACCGGGCAACGGCGCTGGCCGCCAGCCCGGCCGGGGCCGCGCTCGCGATCGGCTGCGCCGACGGCATGGTGCGGCTGCACGAGTCCGGCGCGGCGGCCGACTGGGCCGACCTGCCCGTCCTGGCCGGTCACGTGCACGGGATCACCGCGATGAGCTTCGACGTGAGTGGCCGCTGGCTGGCCACGGCCAGCCGGGACGGGACCGCGCGGGTCTGGGACCTGAAGGCCCGCTCAGCGAAGGCGGTGATCATCCCCCCAACGGCCCCCGGGAACGCGGTCCCGGGCGGCCTCGGCCCCCGGGGCTGGGTCGCGGCCGTGGCTTCCCTCGAGGGGATCTGGCACAGCATCAGCGAGCACGGCATCAGCGAGCACCGGGCGGGCGGGCCCGGCCGCGATGACAGCGGCGGGCGGATCTGGCTGGCGCTCGGGCTCGCCCGCCAGCCACTGCCGCCGGTCCCGGAGGCAGTGGCGATCGTGCGGCGCTCGCCCAATGGCAAGGCTCGCCGGCCCTCGGCCCGCGGGAGGTAGCAGGTGGATGGCGAGATCGAGACGCAGCGCACGCCGGAGACGCAGCGCACGCCGGGAACCCAGCGGGCCCCGCACCCGCGAGTTCCCGGCGTGGACTCCGCGCCCGCCCCGGCTGCGCCTGGCGCTGCAGCGCGCCGACAGCCTCTCGTCGTCGCTGGACGGCTTACGCGCCGGCCGCCGTGACGATCGCGTCGGTGGCGAAGCCGGCGATCAGGCCGACGAGGACGCCGATGGCCAGCAGGTCCGGGCGGCGGGCCTTGGCGGCGACGCTGAGCAGCTGGATCACGACGTACAGGATGGACCCCGCGGCGAGCGTCAGGAAGATGACGCTCACCGGCTCGCTGGTGTAGGCGTGGCCGACCGCCGTGCCGACGAACGTCGGACCGCCGCCGATCAGGCCCAGCAACAGTAGGAAGGCCCAGCTTGGCCTGCGCGGGGTCTCCGCCCCGGGAGATGACTGCGCGGCGTCCGCGCCGTCCCTGCCGCCGGCCAGCG
>JAICUO010000399.1 GCA_025935815.1 Streptosporangiaceae bacterium | reverse complement strand
GCGTCGGCCAGGGCGGGATGGCGGTAGTGTTCCGCGCCCAGGACGAGCGCCTCAAGCGCGTGGTCGCGCTGAAGCTGCTGGCGCCGGGACTGATCAAGGACAAGACCGCCCAGGAGCGGTTCCTCAACGAGGCCTACGCGGCGGCCGCCGTCGATCACCCGCACATTATCCCGGTGCACGACGCCGGGAACTCCGACGGCCTGCTGTACATCGCCACGAAGTTCGTGCCCGGCGGCGACCTGCGGGCCGCGCTCGCCCGGGAGCCGGGCCTGCCGCGCCCGGCCAGGATCGCGACCCTGCTGTCCCCGGTGGCGTCGGCGCTGGACGCGGCGCACCAGGTGGGGCTGGTGCACCGCGACGTCAAGCCGGCGAACATCCTGGTGGACTCCAGCCCCGGGCGGCCCGATCACGTGTACCTGGCGGACTTCGGGGTCAGCAAGTGGACGGTGCTCCCGTCCAACATGGCGGGGGTCGACCTGACCTCGGTCAACCTGACGGGCACGGGCTTCTTCCTCGGCACGCCGGAATACTCGGCGCCGGAACAGGTGCTCGGCAAGCCGGTAGGCCCGCGGACCGACCAGTACGCGCTCGCGGTGGTGGCGTTCACGCTGCTCACCGGGGAGCGGATGTACCGCGGCGATCAGCTGGCGGTGATGTACGCGCAGGTGTCCGACGCGCCGCCGGCGGCCACGTCGTTCCGGCCGGAACTGCCGGCCGCCGTCGATGACGTCTTGTGGCGCGCGCTCGCGAAAGACGCCCGCGACCGGTTCGGCAGCTGCGGGGAGTTCGCCGACGCGCTGCGGTCCGCGCTCGGCCTGTCCGCCTACGGGGCCCTCGCCAGCGACTACCCGGACACCCAGCGCATGGCGGCACCCGGTACGGCGGCGCCCGTCACGCCCGCGCCCGGTACGTGGCCACGCCAGCAGGAGCCGACGCCGCCGATGAGGCCCCTACCCATGGGAGCACTGCCCATGGAGCCCCCGCCCGCGGGGGCGCGGGGCACGCGGCCGATGCCGCCGGAGTACCAGCCAGCGACGTATCAGCCGGACCCCTATCACGGGGCGGGAACTTACCCGGGAGCGGGCGCCTACGGCGGGGCGGGAACTCATCCGGGGGCGGGGCCATACCCGGGGACGGGCTATCCAGACCAGCCGCTTGCCCAGACGGCGCCCCCGGCTCGCGGGCGGCGACGGCGATCGCGAGCCGTCCCGGCCACGATTACCGCGCTGGTGGTGGCGGCCGTCGCGGCCGGATCGGTCCTGGCCCTGGCGCACTATCACGTCTTTTCCTCCACCCCGTCCGCGTCGGGCGGAACGGGCGGCGGCTCGTCGGCGGGGGCCAGCAACGCCGCCGACAACACGGCCGGCGCCGCCGCCGTCGCCGACCTGGCCCCGTCCGGCGTGACGGCCGGGTCCAATTACCTCACCGCCAGCCAGGGGCCGGGCCACAGCCTGGTGCTGTCGCAGGCCGCGGCGGGCGCGACGACGTGGACCACGCAGACCGTGGCGAAGGGGGGAACTACCTTCTCGGTGCCGTCGGTCGCGGTGAGCGGGACCACCGTCCGGATCGCCGCCCAGGGGCCTGGCCACTCCCTGACGCTCTACCGGTCCGAGCTGGGGTCTAATTCCTGGAC
This sequence comes from Streptosporangiaceae bacterium, assembly GCA_025935815.1. GTDB lineage: Bacteria > Actinomycetota > Actinomycetes > Streptosporangiales > Streptosporangiaceae > Trebonia. Next base: position 5,708 of record JAICUO010000399.1, on the reverse strand, counting down.
CCCCTCGACGGTGGCGGGCAGCGGTACGACCTTCTCCGCGCCGTCCATCGCGGTCGGCGACGGCAAGGTGGTGATCACCGCGCAGGGCGGAAACGGGAGCGTGCTGCTGTACTCGGCGCCCATCGGCGGGCAGGGGCAGGGCTGGCAGCAGCACGAGGTCGCGCCGGCCGGGACGGCGGCGTCGGCCCCGTCTGTCGTCATCGATGACGCCCTTGGCGGAACGGCCGGGTCGGGCACCGCCGTGGTGATCGGCGTCCACGAGCAGGATCACGGCGTGAAGCTCTACTGGTCCCAGGACGGCACGTCGTCCTGGAACACCCAGACGGTCGTCGCCCCGCACACCGCGCTCGGCGCGTCCGCCCTGACCCTGGACGGCACCACCCTGGCGATGGCGACCGAGGGCGTGGACCACAGCCTGCAGATGAACTACACCCCGAGCCCGACGGTCGCCTGGCGTTCGGCGGGGGTCATCGCCGGCCCGGGGAGCACGTACGCCGCGCCGTCCATGGCGGCCAACGGCAAGCACGTGGTCGACGTCGCCGTGCAAGGCCCGGACGGGAGCCTGGTGTTCTACTGGGCCAAGCGCGGCACCACGCTTTGGACCAAGGAGGTCGTGGCCGGTGCGCACAAGGCCCTCGCGGCCCCGTCGGTCGCCTCCAACGGGAGCAACTCCATGATCACCGCGATCGGCCCGGGCAACGTGGTGTCCTCTTACTTCAACGCCAACGGCACCGAGACATGGCAGCCCGTCCAGGTCACGACCCAGTCATGACCGGGATCAGCTTGCGTTAGGCGGCCGCCGGGCTCGCGGCCGGCCTGCTGCCAGCGGGCCGGCCGCTAGCAGCCGCCGGGCGGGCCGGGGGTGCCGGGGCCGTCCTGGGGGTCATCGACGTAACCGCGCCAGATGTCGCGGGTCACGGCACCGAAGTGAATGACGTACCAGACGCCGCGCCAGGAGATCAGGGACGCGATGCCGAACGAGCGGACCTTCCCCTCCTTGTCGCGGTAGACGACCCGCGCCCCGGGGACGTGCCAGTAGCCGACCTTGTTGTAGCAGGCGTTCACCGGGACCCAGACGGCGTAGTTCTTCGGCACGATCACGGTCACCAGCCGCGCGCCGCTCCCCACGAGCTGGTGCGCCTTCTTCGCGTCCAGGGCGTAGTCGTACCAGAGCCGGCTGGTCCAGTCGCCTTCCGGGTAAGCGATGGCCTTGACCTGCTTGTACGCCGCCACGGGGAAGAACGCGGGGCGGGCGTACCCGGCCGTCCCTGTCGTCACCGACAGCCACACGTCGGCGACGAGGTTCCGGAACGCGGCGTTGTCGGTGCGCGGCATCGACGAGGTCTGCGCGCGCGCCCCGTCGCCGTCGGGCGCGACCGGGAGCGCCACCGGCCCGGCCCGCGTGGGCGCCGTAGTGCCCTTGGCCGGGCTGCCCTTAGCCGGGCTGGCCGTGGCGGCGGCTGTCGCTGTTGCTGTTATCGTCGCCGGTCCCGGGCCGGGCGCGCACGCGCACAGCGCGACGCTGGCGGCGAGCGCGAGCGCGGCGGCCAGTGCGGGTGCGCCCCTCGACTTCACGCCGCATGAATCTGCCGGGATTCCGGCGCCGTGTCAAGCACGCGACCCGCGCGCGCCGGGACGACTCGAATGTCGGACCCCCTCGCTAGGGTGGGGGCATCCCCAGGGCGGGAGGGTCTTCGAATGGGTGCTGCGGTAGGGGATGCTGCGGCGGGATGCGTTGGGATGGCATGAGCAGCATCATCAGGTTCTTCATCGCCGCCGAGGACGCGGTGGCCGCTGGCATGTCGCGGGCCGACCCAGCGGGCGACCCGGACAGCCTGGAGTACGGCAACTTCGATCCGGTGGGGATGCTGGATGACTGGGAGGCGGCCTTCCTGGCCCGGGACGCCGACGAGATCGCGGAGGGCGGGCACCCCACGATCGGCGGCGGGTCACGGAACGTTCCCGTGGACGGGGTCGGTGTCCTCCTCGCCGTGTCCCCTGACCTGGTGGCCGACCTAGCGGACGCCGATGAGGCGCGACTCGCCGAGGTCCGCGCCCGCTGGATCCAGCTGCAGTCCCTTGACGGTGCGGAGCTCCACCCCGGGACGGCCGCCGAGCTGCTTGCCGATATCGCCGCGCTGGCCGCCCGCGCGAGCGAGAGTGGCCAGGGCGTGTACTGCTGGTGGTACTAGCGGATCCGGCTGCCTGCGCAGGTGGCTTCGAATGTCAGTGGGTGGATGCATGATGGGGGGATGGCATCCGGATCGCCTGTTAGTAGCGTTAACGCCCTCGACGGATTCTCGCCCGCGACCCGGGCGTGGTTTGAAGGCGCGTTTGCGGTGCCCACCCAGGCGCAGGCCCAGGCGTGGCGGGCCATCAGCAAAGGCGAGGATACGCTGGTCATCGCGCCGACCGGCTCGGGCAAGACGCTTTCCGCGTTCCTGTGGGCGATCGACCGGCTGGCCGCGTCGCCCCCTCCGGCTGACCCGAAGCGGCGCTGCCGGGTGCTGTACGTCTCGCCACTGAAGGCACTGGCAGTCGACATCGAGCGGAACCTGCGCTCCCCGCTGACCGGGATCCGGCACGCGGCGCACCGCCTCGGGCTGCCCGAGCCGGATATAGCAGTGGCGGTGCGGACCGGGGACACCGCGGCCGAGGAACGGCGCAAGCTGGCCACCAAGCCGCCGGACATCTTGATCACGACCCCGGAGTCGCTGTTCCTGCTGCTCACCTCGCAGGCGCGCGAGACGCTGCGCGGGGTAGAGACGGTCATCATCGATGAGGTCCACGCGGTCGCCGGGAACAAGCGCGGCGCGCACCTGGCCCTTTCGCTAGAGCGCCTCGACGCGTTGGCGGGCGATTCCGGGGGCGAGCGGGCCCGGCTCGGCCCCGGGCCGGGGGGCATGGGGGGCGGGAGCCTCGCCATGCCGGGGGTTCGACAGGGGGGTCGCCCCTCCGGGGGTATACAGCGGGTGGGGCTGTCGGCTACGGTGCGGCCGCCGGAGGTGGTGGCCGCGTTCTTGGGCGGGGCACGGCCGGTCACGGTGGTCCAGCCGCCGAGCGCCAAGCAGATCGAGCTTGAGGTCATCGTCCCGGTCGAGGACATGAGCGACCTGGAGACCGCGCAGGGACTGCGGACGGGGCCAGACGCGGAGCTGGCCGACGATCCGGTCGCCCGCCGGTCGATCTGGCCGCACGTCGAGGAGCGGGTGCTCGACCTGATCGGGGAGCACAAGTCCACGATCGTGTTCGCGAACTCGCGCCGCCTCGCGGAGCGGCTGTGCGGGCGGCTTAACGAGCTGGCGAACGAGCGGGCGGCCCTGGAGGTGCCGGGTCTTGGGGAGCACAGTGGCGCGGAGCTGGTGATAGCGCGGGCCCATCACGGGTCGGTGTCCCGCCAGGAGCGCAGCGACATCGAGGAAGCGCTGAAGGCCGGGAAGCTGCCCGCGGTGGTCGCGACGTCCAGCCTGGAGCTCGGCATCGACATGGGCGCGGTCGACCTGGTGATCCAGGTCGAGTCGCCGCCATCAGTGGCCAGTGGCCTGCAGCGAGTGGGCCGCGCCGGGCATAACGTGGGTGACGTCTCCCGCGGGGTCTTCTTCCCCAAGTACGCCGGCGACCTCGTCCAGTCCGCCGTCGTCGCCAACCGGATGCGCGCGGGCGAGATCGAGGAGCTGCGCATACCGCGCAACCCGCTGGACGTGCTCGCGCAGCAGGTGGTCGCGATGACCGCGCTCGATGACTGGCCGGTTGACGAGCTGGAGCGGGTGGTCCGGCGTTCGGCCCCCTTCAGCGGGCTGACCAGGCCGGTCCTGGAAGCGGTGCTGGACATGCTCGCCGGGCGGTATCCGGGCGAGGAGTTCGCCGGGCTGAAGCCGCGGCTGGTCTGGGACCGGGTCGCCGGGGTGATCCGCGGCCGGCCGGGCGCGCAGAAGCTGGCCGTGACCAGCGGCGGGACCATCCCGGACCGGGGCCTTTTCGGGGTGTTCCTGCCCGCCGGCGACGGCGGCAGGCAGCCGCGCCGCGTGGGCGAGCTCGACGAGGAGATGGTGTACGAGTCGCGGGTCGGCGACGTGTTCGTGCTCGGGGCGTCCTCGTGGCGGATCGAGGACATCACGCCGGACCGGGTGCTCGTGCTGCCCGCCCCCGGACAGCCGGGCAAGCTGCCGTTCTGGCACGGCGACACGCCGGGCCGCCCGGCCGAGCTGGGCAAGGCGATCGGGCGGGCGGTCCGTGAACTGGCCAAGCTGCCCGATGAGGAGGCGGTCGCGAAGGTCGCCGAATCGGGCCTGGACGAGCTGGCCGCGGCTAACCTGGTGCGCTACCTGGCTGATCAGCGCCAGGCGACGGGCCACGTGCCCGATGACCGGACGCTGGTGGTCGAGCGGTTCCGCGACGAGCTGGGCGACTGGCGCGTGGTGCTGCACAGCCCGTACGGTGACCGGGTGCACGCGCCATGGGCGCTGGCGATCACCGCGCGGCTGCGCGAGCGGTACGGCGGCATGGACGTGCAGGCGCTGCACACCGACGACGGGATCATCATCCGGGTCCCCGATTCCGATGAGCCGCCGCCCGCCGGGATCGTGCTGATCGACCCCGACGACATCGGCGACATCATCACCGCCGAGGTGGGCGGCAGCGCCCTGTTCGCTTCCCGGTTCCGTGAGTGCGCGAGCCGGGCCCTGCTGCTGCCGCGGCGGCAGCCGGGGCGCCGGACCCCGCTATGGCAGCAGCGGCAGCGCAGCGCGCAGCTGCTGGAGATCGCCAGCCAGTACCCCGGATTCCCGATCACCTTGGAAACCGTCCGGGAGTGCCTGCAGGACGTGTTCGACGTGCCGGCCCTGACCGAGCTGCTCCGGGACCTGGCCGCCCGGCGGATCCGGGTCGTGGAGGTGGAGACGCCGACGCCGAGCCCGTTCGGCAAGTCCCTGCTGTTCCGTTACATCGGCGCGTTCATGTACGAGGGGGACGCGCCGCTGGCCGAGCGGCGCGCACAGGCCCTCGCGCTCGACCCGTCGCTGCTGGCCGAGTTGCTGGGCACCGAAGGACTGCGCGAGCTGCTTGATCCGGCCGTGGTCGCCGAGACAGAAGCCGACCTGCAGCACCTGTCCCCGGGACGGCGCTGCCGTGACGTTGAGGCGCTCGCGGACCTGCTGCGCACCTCCGGGCCGTTGACCGCGCGGGAGGTGGCGGCGCGGTGCAGGGTCCCCGATGACGCTCCCGCAGGCGGCTCTGTTGCAGGCGGCCATGTTGAAGACGGCACTGCCGTAGCGGGCACTGCCGTGGAGGGCACTGCGCGGGATGGGGACGACCGCTGGCTGGCCCGGTTGTCGGCGGACCGGCGCGCGATCGCCGTGCGCGTAGCTGGGCAGGACATGTGGGCGGCCATCGAGGACGCCGGGCGGCTGCGCGACGCGCTCGGAGTCGCCCTCCCGGTGGGCATCCCCGAGGCCTTCACCGCGCCGGTCCCCGATCCACTGGGCGACCTGATGGTGCGATGGGCGAGGACGCACGGGCCGTTCCGGGCCGGGATCGTGGCGGAACGGTACGGGCTCGGCGTCGCGGTCGTGACGATGGCCCTGCGCCGGCTGGCGGCCGACGGCCGGATCGTCGAGGGCGAGTTCCTGGGTACCGGGGACAGCGGGCACGGCGGCAGCGAATGGTGTGACCCTGAGGTACTGCGGATGCTGCGGCGACGGTGCCTGGCG